>JAEUJM010000036.1 GCA_016794585.1 Acidimicrobiales bacterium | reverse complement strand
GGATGGCCCACCGGGAGCCACTCGCGCACATCAGGAGGCAACAAGAACTGCTGATCACGAGTCACCGCACGGAACCGAGGAGCCACCCACGAATTCTCCCCCGTCTCGGACCTGAACGCGAGCACCTAACGCAACAGCCTCTGGGCGTTGCCAACTCGCTCCCAGAACGAGGTGGGAGGGGCCGGCGGGTGCGGGGGTCGGCGGGTCAGGCGGAGCGGGGGGTGGTGAGGGCGGCGCGGGCGGCTTCGGCGTGGCGCTGGAGCTTCGCCACCGCGTAGCCGGTGTGGAGGTTCACGAGGCGGGCGGTCACCTCGTGGCGCTCGGCGATGGCCGCCGGTGTGTCGCCGGCGGCGAGGCTCATCAGCACCTCGCGCTCGGTGGCGGTGAGGGGGGCCTTGCGGCCGAAGGGGGTGCCGGGGGCCTGGGAGTAGGCGTCGACGTCGTGGAGGATCTTGGTCGCCACGAGCGGGGGGACGAGGTACTCGCCGCGGGTGGCGCCCCGGACGGCCTCCACGCACTGGGCGACGGCCTCGGCCCGCTGGATGCAGCTGGCGGCGCCGTAGGTGATGGCGTGGTAGGCGGTCTCGACGTCCTCGGGGCCCGCCATCAGCACCACCTGGGTGACGGGGGAGTGCTGCGACACCGACCAGCAGACGCCCAGTGCCGCAGAGTCGGGCAGCTTGACGTCGATGAGGATGGCGTCGGGGGGTCGCTCCACCACGTGGGCCACGGCGAGGGCGGGGTCGTCGGTGGCCTCGATGACCGTGATGCCGGGCGCGGCGCCGAGGTGCTCGACGATGCGTCGTCGTCGATCCTCCTCAGGATCGACGACGACCGCAGTGATCTCCTCGTTCGCCCGTGCTCCCATACCTCCGGTATCGGCCGCTCCCCCGGCGTCCTTGACCGCCGAGAGCGAGCCGCGGCTACTCGGTGGCGATGGCCTCGAGCACGTTGAGCTTGGCGGCCCGCCGGGCGGGCCACGCCGCCATGAGGACCGCGAGGCCGGCGGCGAACACCGACAGGATGAGCAGCTGTCCGATGGGGAGGCGGAAGGTGTTGAAGCCCTGGCTCTCGAGCACCGTGACGAGGGTGAACGAGAACACGATGCCGAGCACCAGGCCGAGAGCCGTGCCGAGGAGGGCGATGATCACCGCCTCCCACCGGATCGACGTGCGCACCTGCTTGCGGGACATGCCCACGGCCCGCATCAGGCCGAGCTCCCGGGTGCGCTCGTAGATGGACAGCCCGAGGGTGTTGACGATGCCGATGAAGGCGATGATCACGGCGAGGCCGAGCAGCACATAGATGAGGGCCAGGAACTGGTTGATCTGCGCGGCCTGGCTCGCCTTCAGCTCGTTCTGGTCCTGCACCTTGGCCAGCGGGTACTCGTCGGTGACGGTCTCGACCGCGGCCCGCCCGTCCTCGAGGTCCACGCCCTCGGCGAGGTCGACGATGACCTGGGTGTCGTACTGGTCCTCCACGTTCGCCTCGTAGGCGGGGAGCCCGAAGAGGTAGTCGAGGGGGAAGTTCACGTTGATGGCGTCGGGACGCTCGTAGAGGGCCACGACCTCGAACTCGGTGACCTCGTCGTTGGCGGGGAAGCGCACGTTGAGGGTGTCGCCGAGACCCAGGTCCCACTCCTCGGCCTGGTCGATGCTCAGGGCGACGGCGTCCTCTCGTTCGAGGGCGTCGGGGTCCCCCTGGATCTCGCCCACGTCGACCACGTCGAAGATGACCGCCGGGTCGACCCCGCCGATGAACTCGGCGCCGAAGGCGATCTGGGCCTGGCTGAGGCGCACGCCGGCGGCGGCGCTGACCTCGGGGAGCTCGTTGAGCTCGTCGGCCATGGCGACGGGCAGGCCGCCTTGACCGAAGGTCTGGGAGTCGATGACGAAGTCACCGTTGAAGTTCTCGTCGATGCTCTTGTCGACCGAGGCCTTGGCCGAGTCGGCGAAGATCGTGATGAACCCGATGAGGGTGACCGCGATCATCAGGGCGGCCGCCGTGGACGCCGTGCGCTTCGGGTTGCGGATGGCGTTCTCTCGCGCGAGCACGCCGGTGATGCCCTTGATGCGGGGGATGGGCCAGGCGAGGAACCGGCTGATGGGCCCGGCGATGACGGGGCCGAGGGTGGCCACCGACAAGAAGATGCCGAGCAGGCCATAGCCCAGGGTGGTGGCGTCCTCGTCGGCGAGTCCCTTGGCCGCCAGGCCGATGCCCAGCACGGCGAGGGCCAGGCCGGCGATGCGCCGGCCCTTCGAGCTGCCCGAGGTGTCCTGCGCCACGTCTCGCAGCGCCGCGATGGGCGGCACCTTGGAGGCCTTGCGGGCCGGGAAGAAGGCGGCGACGACGGTGATGACGGTGCCGACGATCATCGAGGTGACGATGGTGTTGCTCTTCACCACCGTGCCCGCGTCGGGCAGGTCCAGGCCGAGCCCGGCCAGCGCGGCCTTGAGGCCGAAGGCGAGGGCGATCCCGGCCACGATGCCCACGGCGGACGCGAGCAGGCCGACCACGAGCGCCTCGAGCATGACCGACCCGAGCACCTGGCGGCGACCGGCGCCGATGGCCCGGAGCAGGGCCATCTCGCGGCTGCGCTGCACCACGATGATCGAGAAGGTGTTGTAGATGATGAACGAGCCCACGAACAGGGCGATGCCGGCGAAGATCAACAGGAAGGTGGTGAAGAAGCCGAGCTGGTCGGCCACGTCGCTCTGGTTCTCCGCGGTGATGGCGTCGCCCGTGATGGCCTCGGTGCCGCCGGGCAGCACCTCGGAGAGGTCGTCGACCAGCTGCTGTTGGCTGACACCGTCGGCGGCCACCACGGCGATCTGCTCGAACTTGTCGGGCTTGCCCACCGTCTCCTGGGCCACGCTCGTCTCGAACAGGACGATGTTGGCGCCGGCGAGGCTGTTGGACTCGCCGAAGGTGGCGATGCCGCTGACCTCGAACTCGGTGGATCCGGCCTGGGTGAGGACGCGGACGGTGTCCCCGACGGCGAAGTCGTTCGTGTCGGCGGTGCCCTTGTCGAGCACGACCTGGGCGCCTTCCGGTGGCGCGCCCTCGACCAGGGTGAACTGGTTCAGCTCGGGCACCGTGCTCCAGTTGAACGCGAGGGTCGGCGCGCCCTGCGCGGGGTCGCCGATGAGCTCGCCGTCGGCGTCGGCCAGTGCCGCCGGTCCGGCGATCTGACCCTCGGCCGCAGCCACGGAGGGCACGGACTCGACGAGGTCGAGGTCCTCCTGGGTGACCCGGCCACGCTGGCTCTGGCCGAACTGGCCCTCGAAGGTCTCCTGCTTGCGGACCACGGCGTCGACACCGGCGTTGACCTCGGCGAAGAGGTCGTCGAACACCGAGCGGATGGTGTCGGTCAGCACGAGGCTGCCGGCCATGAAGGCCACGCCCAGCACGACCGCGAGCGCGGTGAGGGCGAGGCGCAGCTTGTGCGCGAGAAGGCCCTTGAGGGTGACGTGGAGCATCAGCTGTCGAGGCTCTTGAGGCGGTCCAGCACCTTGTCGGAGGTCGGATCGGCCATGTCCTCGACGATCTTGCCGTCGGCCAGGAAGAGGGCCCGGTCGGCGTAGCCCGCGGCGACGGGGTCGTGGGTGACCATGACGATGGTCTGACCGAACTCGCGCACGGCGCTCTGCATGAACTCGAGGATCTCGGCGCCGGAGCGTGAGTCGAGGTTCCCCGTGGGCTCGTCGGCGAAGATGATCTCGGGGGCGCCGGCGAGGGCCCGAGCCACGGCCACCCGCTGCTGCTGGCCGCCGGAGAGCTCGCTCGGCCGGTGCTTCAGCCGGTCGGCCAGGCGCACCGTGGTGACGATCTGGTCGAGGCGGGCCTGGTCGGGCTTGCGGCCGGCGAGGTCCATCGGGAGGGTGATGTTCTCGAGTGCGCTCAGGGTGGGCACCAGGTTGAAGGCCTGGAACACGAAGCCGATCTTGTCGCGTCGCAGGGCCGTGAGCTCCTTCTCCTTCAGGGCGCCCAACTCGACGTCGCCGATGAAGACCTGGCCCGAGGTGAGGGTGTCGAGGCCGGCCATGCAGTGCATGAGCGTGGACTTGCCCGAGCCCGAGGGGCCCATGATGGCGGTGAACTGGCCCTTGACCAGTTGCACGTCGACCCCGTCGAGGGCCCGCACTTCGGTGTCGCCCTCGCCGTAGATCTTCGAGGCCTGCACCGCCTGGGCGGCGACGGTCGGCGGGGCAGTCGTGTCGGTGAGGGCCACGTCGGAGGCCTTTCGGGACGGGGGGCCGGTCCCGGACACGCTAACGGGGCCGCGGGCAACGGCAACGGGAACGATCGGTGACGTCCACCACCCGGCCCGTAGGCTGGGGGCATGACGTGCGGGTCGTGCGGCGCAGCCGTGCCCGAAGGGGCACGCTTCTGCCCGTCCTGTGGTCAGGCGACGTCGGTCCCGAGCGACGAGCGTCGCGTCGCCACCGTGCTCTTCGGCGACCTCGTGGGCTTCACGACCCTGTCGGAGACCGCCGACCCCGAGCACGTGAAGAACCTCGTCGACGCCTGCTTCGGGCGGCTCGTGGCCGAGATCGAGACCTTCGGGGGCAAGGTCGACAAGATCGTGGGCGACGCCATCGTGGCGCTCTTCGGCGCCCCGGTGGCCCACGAGGACGACGCCGAGCGCGCCGTGCGTGCGGCGCTGCGCATGCAGGAGACGCTCGCCCGCCACGCCGCCGAAGGGGACGTCGACGTGCGCATGCGCATCGGCGTCAACACGGGCGAGGTGCTGGTCGGGGCCCTCCGGGCCGGTGGCGACTACACCGCGATGGGTGACGTGGTGAACACCGCGAGCCGGCTCCAGACCGCGGCCCAGCCGGGCCAGGTGCTCGTGGGCCCGGCCACCTTCGCCGCCACCCATGGGGTGATCGGCTACGACGAGCTGGGGCTGCTCCAAGCGCGCGGCCGCGACGAGCCCGTCCCGGCGTGGGCCGCCACCGCGCCGCTGCTGCCACCGGGCTACCGGCCCCAACGGGAGCGGGCGCCGCTCGTCGGTCGCGACCCCGAGCTGGCCATGTTGAAAGGGGCGGTCGACGCTGCCGTCGCGCATGGCCGGGCCCAGCTCATCTTGTTGCTGGGTGAGGCCGGCGTGGGCAAGAGCCGACTGGCCGAGGAGGTGGCCGCGCTGGCCGAGTGCGACCACGAGGC
The DNA here is from genome assembly GCA_016794585.1 of Acidimicrobiales bacterium. Taxonomy (NCBI): domain Bacteria; kingdom Bacillati; phylum Actinomycetota; class Acidimicrobiia; order Acidimicrobiales; species Acidimicrobiales bacterium. Next base: position 14,828 of record JAEUJM010000036.1, on the reverse strand, counting down.
CATCGTCCTCGAAGGTCGCTGCGTGCCCTACGGCGAGGCCAACGTCTGGTGGCCTGTGGCCGAGGCGCTGCGTCAGGCCCTCAGCCTGTCCGCCGAGGCGCCGTTCAGCACGGCCAGCGACCACGCCTTCGACGTGGTCGCCCGCACCCTCGATCTCGACCCCGGCGACGACGAGGTCGCCCGGGTGGTCGAGGGCCTCCTCTACCTCCTCGGCTACGAGGTGCCCCTCCGGGACATCGACCCCCAGCGGGCGCGCGACGAGGCCACCCGCTCGGTGCTGACCCTCATCGAGGGCTATGCCCTCGATCACCCGGTCGTCATCGTGCTCTCCGACCTGCACTGGGCCGACGACCTCGTGCTCGAGATGATCGACGACATGCTCGCCCGCCTCGGCCGCTACCCCTACGTCGTGGTGGGCACCAGCCGGCCGGGCATCGAGGAGCGCTGGGTGCCCCGTCACGGCCGTCACAACTCGGCCGTGCTCAACCTCGACCCCCTCGACCGCAGCGCCTCCGAGCACCTGCTCTCCCTCCTGCTCGAGCAGGAGGCGGGCGACGACGTGCGCGCCCTGCTCCTCGACCGCAGTGGTGGCAACCCCTTCTTCCTCGAGGAGCTGGTGTCCCTGCTCGACGAGACGGGCATGGTCGGGGGCACGCCGAGCGCCGACGGGGGACTCCGTGACCTGCCCGACACCCTGCGGGGCCTCGTCGCGGCCCGCCTCGACGCCCTGCCCGCCAAGGAGCGCCAGACCTTGGTCAACGCCGCGGTCTGGGGCCGCCGCGGGCCGGTCGAGGCGCTGGAGAAGATGCTGGAGAAGGACGCGCTCGGCGAGGCCGATGCCGCCTCGGCGGCGGCGGACGCGCTGCACGGCCTCGCGGCGAAGGAGGTGCTCCTCGTCGAAGGGCAGCGGTGGAGCTTCCACTCAGAGCTCGTGCGCGACGTGGCCTATGGCACCCTCACCAAGTCCGACCGGGCCCGCAAGCACGCCGGGATCGCCACGCACCTGGAGGAGCATCCGGGGGCGGCGCCCGACGAGCGGGTCGTGGACATCGTCGCCTACCACTTCAACGTGGCCGCCCAGCTCTCAGTCGAGATGGGCGACGTCGCCCATCTCCGGCCCGACATCGGCGAGAAGGCACTCCACTGGTTGATGGAGGCGGCCCGGCGGGCCGATCGCGCCGACCTGCACCAGAACGCCGCACGCCTGTACGGCCAGGCGGTGGACCTGGCCACGAGCCTCGGCCAAGGCGACCAGATGACCGGCGCCGTCCTCGGGCGCGCCCATGCCCTCGCCGAGCTGCGCGACCTCGGGGCGGCACGCGCCGACGTCGGCCGGGCGCTGTCCGCGGCCGAGCGCAGCGGCGACCGCACCGTCCTCGCCCGAGCCCTCGTCGTACTGGGCGAGATCGAGTGGCGCGAGGGTGACCACGCCGCCGCCGTCGTCACCCTCGACCGGGCCATCGACGAGTTCCAGGAGCTGGGTGACCGCCAGGGCCTGGCCAAGGCGCTGCGCAGCCGGGGGATGGCCGACCTGATGGTCGGCGCCCACGACGACGCCCCCGAGTCGCTCCAAGCGGCGCTGGCCGCCTCCCGGGAGGTCGGTGACGTACGGGGCGAGGCGTGGGCCCTCCAGAACCTCGCTTGGATCGCCTTCGTCGACGGTGACCCCGAGGAGGCGGAGCGGCGTCTCGCCGAGGCCATCGCCAAGTTCGAGGACATCCGGGACAAGGGCGGCTTGAGCTGGGCCTACGGCCTGATGGCGTGGATCCAGTTCCGCCTCGGCGACACCGCCGCCGCCGACGCCCTCGTCGAGCGGGTCCTGCCCGAGGCGCGCGAGCGGGGCGATCAGTGGGGCGAGGGCATGATGCTCATCCTCCAGAGCGTCATGCGCCTCTGGTCGGGCCGGGCCCGCGAGGCCCATGAGATCGCGGCGATGGCGCTCGCCAACTTCCGTCGCATCGGTGACGTCTTCGGCGAGGTGCAGGCGCTGGCCCCCGTGGGCCGGTCACTCATCGCGCTCGGCCGGGTGGACGAGGGCTTCGCCGTGCTCGAGGAGATGCTCGCGGTGCACGGCACCACCGCCGACATGCGCCGGCTCGGCCTGACCGTGGTCGCCGCCGCCGCCACCCACGTCGGCGAGCCCCACCGCCTGCCGCCCGAGCTGCTCGACGACGACCTCTCCCTGGTCGACGCGAGTGGGCTCTCCGACGACGAGCGCCTCGTGGCCCTCGGGCTGTGCGCCCTCCAACGCGGCGATGTCGAGGGGGCCCTCACCCGCCTCGAGAAGGCTGACGGTGGCGCTCGCTCACACCCGTACCCGCAGAGCGCGCTGGCGCTCGCCCTCGTCGCCGCCGACCGCGTGGACGAGGCCGTCGCTGCCGCCGAGTGGGTGGTGGGCTCCCCCCAGGCGACCTACCTCGACCGGACGCAGGCCCTCCTCGCCGCCGCGCTCGGGCACGCCCGTCGGGGCGACCGGCCCGCCACGCTCGAGGCCCTCGCCGGCGCCCAGGCCGAGGTGGCGGCCACCGACGATCAGCTCACGCGCGCCCTCGTCTGCCTGGCCGAGGCGCAGGCCCGCACCCGCCTCGGGGACGACGCCGGCGAGCTGAGCGCCGACGCGGAACGGGCGCTCCTGCGCCTCGGCGTCACCGCCGACGGCTGGAAGACGGCCTACTCGCTCTGATCGCCCGCCGGTGTCCCGGCGGTGGGTCGAGAGTCGAGAACGACGAACGCCGCAGGACCAGCTCGCCGGGGCGAGGGTCCTGCGGCGTTCGCTCGCGGTGGTGCCGGTGCTACTTGGCGGGCTGGGGGACCACCCGCAGGTAGGGCTTGAGGGTCTTCCAACCCTCGGGGTACTTCTCCTTGGCCTCCTCGTCGGTGACGGCCGGGACGATGATCACGTCCTCGCCGTCGTTCCAGTTCACGGGCGTGGCCACCTTGTGGTTGGCGGTGAGCTGGAGGGAGTCGATCACCCGCAGCACCTCGTCGAAGTTGCGGCCCGTGCTGGCGGGGTAGGTGAGGATCAGCTTCACCTTGTTGTCGGCGCCGATGATGAACACCGAGCGCACCGTGAGGGTGTCGTTGGCGTTCGGGTGGATCATGTCGTACAGGTCCGACACCTTGCGGTCCGAGTCGGCGATGATCGGGTAGTTCGGGGCGGTGCCCTGGGTCTCCTCGATGTCGCTGGCCCAGGCGGTGTGGTTGCCGAGCTCGTCGACGCTGAGGCCGATGATCTTCACGCCGCGGGCATCGAAGTCCGGCTTGATGCTGGCCAGGTAGCCCAGCTCGGTGGTGCAGACCGGGGTGAAGTCCTTGGGGTGCGAGAACAGGACGGCCCAGCTGTCGCCCTTCCAGTCGTAGAAGTCGATGGTGCCTTCGGTGGTCTCGGCGGTGAAGTTCGGGGCGTCGTCGCCCAGTCGCAGTGCCATGGCGGTACCTCTTCGCGGTTGCTCGGGGATGGGTGGTGAATCCCGACCATCCTGGTCGGGAATTGCAGTGGCCGCAACCGCTCCGGTGTGCGAACTTTTGCAAACTTTCGCTTGACACAGCTTGCGATGCTTGCTTGACTGCTCGAAGCGCTTGATAAATCTAGCGACCCGCCACCACCCGTCCCGAAAGGACACCCCTGCAATGGCCACCGCCACCGACACGTACGCCAAGGTCGAGGAGAAGGTCAACGACCTGGTCTCCACCGTCTCGGAGCCCGTCGTCGCCAACGTCCGCAAGGTCGCCGACGTCGCCGAGAAGCGCCTCAACGACCTCGAGCTCCCCGCCATCGAGAGCCTCCCGAGCACCGACGAGCTGGTGGCCAAGGCCGACGAGCTCGTCGAGAAGTACTTCGAGTTCGCGCAGACGGTCCTCGACCGCCAGCACGAGCTCGCCAAGCAGGTCCTCGAGCAGCTCGGCGCCGCCCCCGCCAAGGCCAAGAGCGCGGCCAAGACCGCGACCAGCCAGGCCAAGGCCGCCACGAGCTCGGCGAAGCCCACCACCGAGAAGGCCACCAAGGCCGCCTGAGGCTTCCCCCCATCCGTCCGGCGCTTCCCCCCGGCGTCGGACGACCCCGCAACACCGAACGACGGGCCCCGTCCCCCCCAGGGCCCGTCGTTCGGCGTTTTGCGGCGGCGGGGCCCGAGGTCGGCCCGCGCCCGCCGGTGCTCTTCAGATCAGCGCGGCACCTGGGACCAGGGCACGTCCTTGTCGACGCGCACGTCGCCGGGGAGGCCGAGGACCCGCTCGCCGATGATGTTGCGCTGGATCTCGGACGTCCCGCCCTCGATCGAGTTGGCCCGTGAGCGCAGGAACATCTTGCGGCTCGAGCCCGGGGGCCCGACGAGGCCGAAGCTGGCCCGCTTGAGCTCGTAGTCGTAGTCGACCTGGCCCGCCATGCCGAGGAGCTCGACGCAGAATTCGTAGATCTCGGTGTTGACCTCGGCGAAGCGCAGCTTCGCGATCGAGCCCTCGGGGCCGGGGTTGCCGGCCTTTCGGTTCTGCGAGGCCCGGATGTTGGTGAGGCGGAGGGTCTCGGCGTCGATCCACAGCTGCAGGAGCCGATCCTTCGTCACGGGGCTCTGGTCGAGGGCCTCCTCGTTCCAGATGCGCACGGCCTCGGCGATGGCGCCGGTGCCCCGACCGGGAGGGCCGCTGCCGCCGCCGATGGTGGTGCGCTCGTTCATCAGCGTGGACATGGCGACGCGCCAGCCCTCGCCGACGTCGCCGATGCGGTCGCTGTCGGGAACGCGGACGTCGGTGAGGTACACCTCGTTGAACTCGGCTTCGCCGGTGATCTGGCGCAGGGGTCGCACCTCGACGCCGGGGGCGTGCATGTCGAGGGCGAAGTAGGTGAGGCCCTTGTGCTTGGGCTGTTCGGGGTCGCTGCGGGTGACGAGCATCCCCCGGTCGGCGATGTGGGCGAGCGTGTTCCACACCTTCTGGCCGTTGATGACCCACTCGTCGCCGTCACGCACCGCCTTGCAGGCCAGGCCGGCGAGGTCGGAGCCGGCGCCCGGCTCGCTGAAGAGCTGGCACCACGCGTCCTCGCCGGTGAACATGCGCCGCAGGAGGCGGCCCTTCAGCTCCTCGTCGCCATGGGTCACGACGGTGGGCCCGGCCATGGTGAGGCCGAAGAAGTGCTGCTCGCCGGCCTGCGGGGCGCGGGCCTCGCGTAGCCGGCGGTCGATGTGGGTCTGCACCTTGGGCGGCAGGTCGAGACCGCCCCAGCCGTGGGGGAAGTGCACCCAGGCGAGGCCGAGGTCGTACTGGCGGCCCCGGAACTCGATGGGGTCGCTGGTGGCGGGGTCGAAGCCCTCGAGCAGCTCGTCGACGAGCGGGTCGACGGCCGAGGTGTCCACGGAGGCGTCGGTGACGGTCATCGGCCGCGACGCTACCCCGCGTCGGTCAGGACCAGGATCTCGAGCGCGGTGGGCCCGTGGACCCCGAGGGTGAGGATCTGCTCGATGTCGCCGGTGCGCGACGGGCCGGTGATCAGCACCCGGTTGGAAGGCAGGGGCCGCGAGCCTCGGCGCAGGATGTCGGACGGCGTAGCCACCAGTCGGTCGATGGGCAGCACCGCCAGGTGCACGCGGGGGAGGAGGCTGGCGCCCCTCCCGCCGGCGCGGTCGGCGTCCACTACAAGGCTGCCCGTGGCGGCGATGCCGGCCACCGTGCCGGTGACCCCGAGGTCGGCGTCGGCCGCGGCGCGCGGGGAGTGGTCGCTCACGGCGACGCCGGCGTCGAGCAGCATCGGGACGAGGGCCTGGGCCTCGGGCTCGGAGGTCACGACGGCGGTGCGCACGTCGTGGGCCCGGCACAGCTCGGCCACCACGCCGGCGAGGCCGGTGCGAGACGGGGCGTGCACGCGCGCCTCGGCCGTGAGGGCGGCGACGGTGAAGACGGGGAGCAGGGCGAGGCCGGCGGCGCCGTCGAAGCCGTCGAGCGCGCGGTAGGCCACCTCGGGGATGCGCTCGGGCGCGGGAGGCGGCGGATGCGGGGTGCGGGGGCCGCCGGGGGCGACGACCTCGGCGTCCGGGCGGCGGGCGACCCGGGCCAGGAACGCCCCCCGGTCGCCGTGCTCCCGCGGCCCCGGCGTGTTCGGCTCGTTCTGGCTCCCGACTCGATCGTCAGGGCGATCGAATCGGGAGCCAGCACCAGTGGAGTCGGGGCCGGTGGGGCCGGGCGGGGGCGGGGAGTCAGACATCGCCGGCCTCCCAGTGTTCGGTGAACGTGCGCCGGGGGAGGTCGGGCAGCGCCCTGCCCTCGGTCCACTGGCGGACGCCCGGGAGCCAGCCGAGGCGGGCCGCGAGGCCCTGGCCCCGAGCGGCGGCGGCGAGGGTCCGGCGGTAGCGGGTGGGCGTGGACCACGCGGAGGCCCACGCCGACCAGGCCACCCGCTCGCTGCGGGGGGCCTCGGCGGCCTTGCGGCGACGCAGCCCGAGGAGCAGGTCCTGGAGGGGGATCTCGACCGGGCACGCCTCCATGCACGCGCCGCAGAGGGTGGACGCGTTGGCCACCTCGTGGGCGTGCCGGGCGGTCGCGCTTCCGTGGCCGCTGCCCGGAGCCTCGGCGGCGAGGAGGGGGGTGAGGACGGCCCCCATGGGCCCGGAGTACACCCAGCCGTACGCGTGGCCGCCGGTCTGGCGGTACACGGGGCACACGTTGAGGCAGGCGCCGCAGCGGATGCAGTTGAGCATCTCGGCGAACTCGGTGCCGAGCAGGTCGGAGCGGCCGTTGTCCAGGATCACGAGGTGGAACTCATCGGGGCCGTCGGCCTCACCCTCTCGCCGGGGCCCGGTGGTGATGCTCGTGTAGCTGGTGAGGGTCTGGCCGGTGGCCGACTTCGAGAGCAGCCCCAGCAACAGGTCGGCCTGGTCCCACGTGTCGACCACCCGCTCGGCGCCCATGACCGCGACATGCACCCGGGGCGCGGTGGTGACCATGCGCCCGTTGCCCTCGTTGGTGACCAGCACCACGCTGCCCGTCTCGGCCACGCCCAGGTTGACGCCGGTGATGCCGAGGTCGGCCTTGAGGAACCGCCGGCGCAACTCACCGCGGGCGAACGCGGTGAGCTCGTCGGGCTCGGTGGTGCGCTCGGCCATCCCCGCCTCGGCCTCGAAGGTGTCGGCGATCTGATGGCGGTTGCGGTGCACCGCGGGGATGATGATGTGGCTGGGGTGCTCGTCGGCGAGCTGGATGATCCACTCGCCCAGGTCGGTCTCGGTGACCGTGCAGCCCACGTCGGCCAGGGCGGCGTTGAGCCCGGTCTCCTCGGTGGCCATCGACTTCGACTTCACCGCGGTGCGGGCGCCGGTGCGGCGGGCCACGTCGGCCACGTAGGCGTTGGCGGTGGCGGCATCGGGCGCCCAGCAGACGTGGCCGCCCAGGGCGAGGACGTTGTCGGCCAGCCGGCCGAGCACCTCGTCCCAGCGGGAGAGCACGTCGCCCCGCACGCCGCGCAGGGCCCGGCGCAGCTCGTCGGGCTCGTGCAGGCGGTCGTAGGCCGCGCTCTTGGCCACCCGGAAGCGGTCGACGGCGTTGGCCACGTTGCTCCGCAGGACGGGGTCGGCGACGGCCGTGGCGGTGCGCCGGCGCAGGGTGCTGGTGGTGAGCGGCCAGTCAGCCACGTTCGCGCCCTTCCCCAGGGGCAGAGGCGGCAGGGGGACCGTCGGCGGTGGGACCGTCGGCGGTCGGGGCGTCGGGGAGGTGCTCGACGAGCTCCTCGGCCAGGTGGCGGAAGCGCAGGGGCAGGCCCCGCTCGCGGGCGCGGGCCTCGAGGTGCAGCAGGCACGAGGCGTCGCAGCTCACCACGGTGTCGACCCCGTCGGGCAGGTGGTCGAGCTTCTCGTCGGCCATCGCCACCGAGACCTCGGGCAGGCGCACGCTGAAGGTGCCGCCGAACCCGCAGCACCGGTCGTCGCCCTCCCACTCGGCCGGCGGCACCCCGGCGGCGTGCAGGAGCCGCACCGGCGCGTCGGTGACGTGCAGCTCCCGCTCGAGGTGGCAGGAGCGGTGGTACGCGAGCCGGGGCCCAGGGCCACCGATGGCCCCCTCACCCTCTTCCCTCGGCGGCGGGGGATCACCCGGTCCGTGGTCGCCCTCCGAGGCGAGACCACCCGGCCCGGGGGAGGGCGGCGCCGGGTCGGCGTCGGCGTCGGCGGGATCACCGGCGTAGGGGCCGAGGAACTCGCTCAGCTCGCGCACGCGGTCCGCCACCCGTTGCGCCCGGTCGGCCTCGCCGGGGCGGCCGGCCAGCGCGAAGAGCTGCGGCCAGTACCGGCGCATCATCGTGGCGCAGGAACCGGCGGGGACGACCACCAGGTCGGCAGGATCGGCCTCGAGCGCCCCGAGGCTGGTGCGCGCCACGGCGACGGCCTCGTCGGCGAACCCCGCGTTCCACGCCGGTTGCCCGCAACAGGTCTGGCCCCGGGGGCAGGTGACCTCGGCGCCGGCCGCGCGGAGGAGGTGGACCGCGGCGACGCCGGCGTCGGGCCGGGCCACGTCGACCACACAGGTGACGAAGAGGGCGACGCGGGGCGAGGTGGGGCCGGCGGGGGCCGGGACGGGCCCGGTCATCGGTCACCTCCCGACGCGTGGCGCCGGCGCGCCCCGACGGCGCCGCCGTCCGCGGGCCGGCGGGCCGGCACGGTGGCGCCGAGCGGGCCCATCAGGGCCCGGAGCTCGCGGTGAAGGCCTGGTACACCGCCAGCAGCTCCTGTCGCTGCTCGGGGGTGAGGAGGGGGTCCTGGTTGATGGCGGTCACCGTCGGGTTCGCCGCCGACGCCTCGTCGGGGCCGAGGGCACCGGCCTGGCGCAGCAGCGTCTCGGCCGAGACGTTGAGGGCGTTGGCGATGGAGCTGAGCACCCGGACCGAGGGCTCGTGCAGCCCGCGTTCGATCTGGCTGAGGTAGGGGTTGGACACGCCCGCCTTGTCGGCGAGCGCCCGGAGCGACAGGTGGGCCGCGTTGCGCTGCTCGCGGATGAACTGGCCGAGCGCACTCGCCTGGTCGCTGGCACCGCGTTCGTCGGCGTCGGGACGCTCGTGCTCGGAGGGGGAGGGTTCGGGGGGGCTCATGACTCGTTCTGGGCCTGGGCGCGGAGGATGTCGGGCTCGATGAAGATCATGGTCGCCGCCGGGACGACCACTCGGACGCGCCGTTCGAGCTCGTCGATGGCTGCGGCGACCCCTTCGACCGTGAGCTCGTGGTCGAGGTCGACCTTCGCCGCCACCAGGATGTCGTCGGGCCCGAGGTGCTGCGTGCGCACGTAGATCACGCTGTTCACCGACGGAGCGGACTCGATGGCTTCGACGATGGTCGCCTGGTCCTCCTCGGTGGCGGTCTCGCCCATGAGCAGGCTCTTCATCTCGGACGCCAGCACCACGGCGATCACCGCGAGGAGCGAGCCGATGCAGATCGTGCCGATGGCGTCCCACATGGGGTCGTCGGTGATGACGGTGAGGCCGACGCCGGTCAGGGCCAGCGCGAGGCCGATGAGGGCGCCGAAGTCCTCGAGCAGCACGACGGGCAGCTCGGGGCTGCGGGAACGGCGGATGAAGGTGGCCCACCCCTGCCGGCCACGCACGAGGTTCGACTCGTGGATCGCGGTGCGGAAGGAGAACGCCTCGAGGCAGATGGCGACGAGCAGGATGCCGATGGCCCACTGCGCGGATTCGAGGTGCTCGGGGTGCTGGAGCTTGTGGACGCCCTCGTAGACCGAGAAGGCCGCGCCGAGGGTGAACAGCACCAGGGCCACGACGAAGGCCCAGAAGTAGCGCTCGCGGCCGTGGCCGAAGGGGTGGGCGGCGTCGCGGGCGCGCCGCCCCCGCCTGCGGCCCAGCACCAGGAGTGCCTGGTTGCCCGAGTCGGCCACCGAGTGGATGCTCTCGGCCAGCATCGACGACGAGCCCGTGACCAGGAAGCCGATGAACTTGGCGACGGCGATGCCCATGTTGGCGATGAAGGCGGCGACGATCGCCTTGGCGCCTCCGTCGGCCGACATGTGGTCGAAGCTAGCGGACGCCCTCACCGCTCCCGTAGCGCCGGGCGCTCGAAGCGGGCGAAGGCGGCGACGAGGCCGGCGAGGACCACGGCCGGGGCGAGGACCCACAGGGGTCGGGTCGACCACCAGGAGGCGGTGGCCTCGGCGCCGAGATCGCCGCCGAGTGCCTCGAACACGCCGATGGCCACGACGAGGGCGGTCATGTGCCAGGTGAACACGGTCATGGCCACCCCGTTGGCGGCCACGACGGCACGCCAGACCGAGCGTCGTGCCAACCAGCGCTCGGCGGCGGGCCGCAGCGTGAGCACCACGCCCAGCTGGAGCACCGCAAGGGCGGCGATGCAGGCGGTGGTGGGGAACATGTTGCTGACGGCCTCGCCCCGCACGGCCACCATCGATCTCGGGTACACGCCCAGGTTGGTGAGCACCACCAGGGCGCTCAGGCCCCCGATCACCAGGGCCCACCGCCGGTTGCGGGCCTCGGCATCCGTGCCGCTCATGCGACCGTCCCGCCAGAAGTAGCCGAGCTGGTGGGCGAAGACGAAGACCAGGGCGGCGTTGGCGTAGCCCAGTGCGTCGAGGCCGAAGCGGAAGCGACCGAGGTCGACGAGGGCGATGGCGGCCCCGAGGCCGACGATGGTGAGCTCACGGCCGTGGCGGTGCAGGCGGGCCGTGACGGGCACGAGCAGGACCACGCCGGCGTAGACCGCGAGGAACCAGAGGGGGACGAACACGACCCGGCCCCAATGGAGGACACCCGGGTAGTCGGCAACGAGGGCGCGGGCGGTGGCGTCGATCGCCGCCCACACCGCGAGATAGACGGCGACGGGCCGGAACAGCCGCTGGAGGCGCGAGCGGAGGAACTCACGGGCCGTGCCGCCGCGGCGACGGGTGGCCTCCCAGGCGGCGAGGTTCGAGAACCCGCCGACGAGGAAGAACAGGGGCATGACCTGGAGGAGCCAGGTGGCCAGCCAGAGCAGGCGGACGTCGCCGACCGGGTTGGGCATGGTGAGGGCGCCACCGTCGGTCCAGTGCGTCACCGAGAACACCCAGTGCCAGAGGACCACGACGAGGATCGACAGCGCCCGGAGCAGGTCGACGAAGCGGTCCCGCGACGCCGGCGTGGCGTCGACGAGGGCGTCGACGCTCAGCAGGGCGGGCGCCTCCGTGGTCGAGGGGGCGACGGCGGTGGCGGTGGGGGAGGCCATGCCCCCACGGTGCGCCCACGAGGGGCCCGGCGGAATCCGGGGGATCCCCCAAATCTCCCTGGGGGATCTGGCGGCGCCGGGGTCGTCAGCGGGTCAGGTCGGCGAGGAGGGCGAGGACGGCGGGATCGTGGTTGCCGATGAGCAGCGTCGTCACCGGGCTCGAGCGCCAGCCCTCGATGCGCTCGCGGATGCGCTCGGGCGGGCCCACCAGCGAGATCTCGTCGGCGAAGGCGTCGGGCACGGCGAGGATGGCCTCGTCGCGCTTGCCCTCGAAGAAGAGGTCCTGGATGCGGTGCGCCTCTTCCTCGTAGCCCATGCGGGACATGAGCTCGGTGTGGAAGTTCTTTGTCTTGGCGCCCATGCCCCCGATGTAGAAGCCGAGCATGGCCTTCACCGGCCAGAGCGCGGTGGCCACGTCGTCGTCGATGCTGACATGGACGTTGACCGCCACCTCCCAGCCGGCGGGGGCGCCGGCGATCTGGTCGGCGTACACCTCGGGGCGCTGCGGTGAGTAGTAGAGGGGCACCCACCCGTCGAAGGACTCGGCGGCCAGGGTCACGTTCTTGGGCCCCTCGGCGCCGAGGTAGATGGGGATGTCGGCCCGGGGCGGGTGGGTGATCGACTTCAGCGGCTTGCCGAGGCCCACGGCGTCCGGGCCGGTGTAGGGCAGCGGGTAGTGGGGGCCATCGTTGGTGACGGGCGCCTCCCGGGCGAGGACGTCGCGGATGATCTGGACGTACTCCCGGGTGCGGGCCAGCGGCTTCGAGAACGGGCGGCCGTACCAGCCCTCCACCACCTGCGGGCCGGACACGCCGATGCCGAGGCGGAAGCGACCGCCCGACAGGGTGTCGAGGGTCATGGCGTGCATGGCCATGGTCACCGGGCTGCGGGCCGACATCTGGGCGATGCCGGTGGCCAGGTGGAGGCGCTCGGTGTGGGCGGCGATCCACACCAGCGGCGAGAAGGCGTCCGACGACCACGACTCGCCCGTCCACACCGAGTCGAAGCCCAGCGCCTCCGCGTGCTGGGCCCGCTCGATCAGCTCCTTCGGGTCCGGCGGCTGCGCCGTCCAGTACCCCAGTTGCAGCCCCAGCTTCAGCTCGTCCCCCATAGGCCGGCGACGCTACCCGCCGGCTACGGGCGTCAGCTCACCCTGGAGCTCGACGAGTTCCCCCCAGCGCTGCTGTGCGTAGTTGAGCGCCTCGTCGGTGACGGCGGTGATGTCCACGACGACGACGCTCCGGAGCGTGTCCGCACCGACGCCGTACACGGGCCCGAGTGGTGTCTCGCCGTCCGTTGTCGCAGCAGACACCTCGGCTTGGACGGCGCGCAGCGCCGCCTCCGTGGGCGCGTCGCGCTCCACCACGCAGAGTCCGCCCGACCACAGGGCCCGGGCCTCCTCCAGAGCGGCGGCGCCGTTGCCCTGCGTGACGACGATGTTCACCACGAACGGAGGCCCCTGGGTCAGGTACAGCGCGACCTGGCCCGGGAACGTGGGGACGGCGTTCCCGGGCAGGTTGAGGCTGAGCGCATCACCCTGGTTCAGCGTGAGGTCACCGGACGGCTCGTCGCACGCCGGCGAGAAGTCGGGGGTCCCGGGATCCTCGGTGCCATCCGAGCCGCTCAACGTGAACGACGAATCGACCAGACTGAACGCAGCGCCATCCCAGGTGCCGACGACGTGGACGTCGACCCAGCGGGTGTCGCCGCTCTGCTCCGCCCAGCCGACGTCGTCCCAGTCCCAGCCGATCACGGGTGGCCCACCGCAGCTGGGAGGATGGGTCGCCGCCCGAAAGCCGAGGCATAGCTCGGGGCCGCGGCCCGCGACTTCCAGCACCATCGCGTCGGCCTCGTAGAGAGGTCCGTTCGGCACCGTCGTGGTCGCCACTGACGCCGGTCCGGTGCGGACCGACTCTGAGGCGTGCTCGCGTGCGGCGAGCCAGGGCACGACGAGCAGGGTCGCGGTCGTGGCGATGACGACGCCGGCAAGGCCGGCTCGTCGTCGGCGCCGGCGCCGACGGACTTCGGCCTCGATGTCATCGGAACCGAAGGACGGGTTGCCCGGTGGTGCGCCGAGCGCTCGCACACGATCCTCGATGCTGCTCATGGGTGCACCTCCTCGGTGGTGTCCTCATCTCGACCCACGCCGCTCGCTCGTAGGGCGGAGAGCGCCTGGTGGGTGGCGGCCTTCACGGTGCCGGGGGCGCACTCCAGCAGCGCCGCGGTGTCGTCGACCGACAGGTCGAGGAAGAACCGGCACGTGATGACGGCGCGTTGTCGTGGCGGGAGGCCGAGGACGGCGGCGCGGAGGGCGCCGTGCACGTCAGGTGGGATGGGCTCGGGCGCCGGGCGGGCGGCGAGGCGGCGCCGGGCACGGCGTTCAGCGGAACGCCGGCGGTGCCAGCTCGTGGCCAGGTTGAACGCCGTCCGGTAGGTCCACGCCTCGGGCGACGCCATCGACCCGACGGTGTCCCATCGCTCCCATGCGCGGACGAGCGCGTCCTGCGCGAGCTCTTCGGCGACATGACGGTCACCGCAGTAGATCGTCAGCGAACCGACCAGCCGGTCCCGGATCTCGTCGCAGAACTCTGCCGGCGTGCGCATCTCGTCTGGAACGATCGAGCGCACCTCGTTGGTTTAGCGCGACCTCGGTCGGCTGGCTCCGAGACGCGGGCGGTTGCGCTGATGGCCCTTTCCGGTGACGGACCCCTGAAAGACGGGCGGCGGACCCTCGACGTCGCTGACCACCACGGAGCGTGGCGGCGACGGCGCAGAGCACCAGCGTTGGAGGAAATCACCCCCGTATGCGGGGGCTATTCCCTCCAACGAGGCTCGTTCGGGCGGGTTCGGCGCGTGGCAGCCACGCACCGTGGCGGTGCGCCGCCGGCGCCGCCGTCAGTTGACGGCGCGGTCCTGGCCGTCCCAGTAGGGGGCGCGGAGATCCTTCTTCAGCACCTTCATGGCGCCGGAGAGGGGGAGGGGCTCGGCGCGGAACTCGACGGCCTTGGGCAGCTTGTAGCCGGCGATCGACTCCCGGGCGTGGTCGATGATCTCGGCCTCGGTGGCCTCGGCGCCGGGCTTCAACACGACGATGGCGTGCACCTGCTCGCCCCACGTCTCGTGGGGGATGCCGATGACCGCAACCTGGAGCACGGCCGGGTGGGTGGAGATCGCGTTCTCGACCTCGGCCGAGTACACGTTCTCGCCGCCGGTCACGATCATGTCCTTCACCCGGTCGACCAGGAACAGGTAGCCCCGGTCGTCGAGGTAGCCGGCGTCGCCCGTGTGGTACCAGCCGCCGCGGAAGACCTCCTCGGTGGCCTCGGGCTTGTTCCAGTACTCCCGCATGAAGTTGCCCGCCCGGGCGCAGACCTCACCGGGCTCGCCGGGCGGCAGCTCGTTGCCCTCGGGGTCCTGGATCGACAGCACCACGCCCGGCACCGGCCGGCCCGCGGAGCGCAGGAGCTCGCCGCCGGCCTCGTGGTCCTCGGGGCGCAGGAACGTGAGCACCGACGAGCACTCGGTCATGCCGTAGCCCTGGCTGATCTGGAGGTCGGGGTAGAGGCCGAGCAGCTTGTCGAGGATCGCCGCGGGCATGGGCGAGGCGCCGTAGGTGAGCTGCTTCAGGGT
>JAEUJM010000035.1 GCA_016794585.1 Acidimicrobiales bacterium | reverse complement strand
ATCATCGACCAGCGCTGGCGCGAGCACCTCTACGAGATGGACTACCTCCAGGGCGGCATCAACCTGCGGGCCATGGGCCAGAAGGACCCGCTGGTCGAGTGGCAGCGCGAGGGCTTCGAGATGTTCGGCCAGATGATGGGGATCATCGCCCAGGAGTTCGTGAAGTACATCATGCACGTGCAGGTGGTGGCGCAGCCCGAGGAGGAGGCGCCCGCCGTGCGCGACGTGCAGTACTCGGCGCCGGAGGACCCGGTCCAGGGTGCTTCGGGCATGGCCGCCGCCGCCCGGGCCCAGGCCGCCGCCGAGGGCGGCGCCGGTCCGGAGGCGCCCCCGATTCCCGAGGAAGAGGTGGTGCAGGCGCCGATCGTCAAGTCCGACTGGGACAAGACCCCCCGCAATGCACCATGCCCATGTGGGTCGGGCAAGAAGTTCAAGCTCTGCCACGGAGCTGCCTGAGGCCCCGGTTGCCCCTCCACCTCCCGCACTCGGCGGGTCCTGCCGGTGGGTTCCGTTTCGGGCCATGCTCGCTCGTCCCTCGCTGCGCGTGGCCCGAAGCCGTCCCACCGTCACCCCCCGAGTGCTAGCGCTCATGCCAAACACCCCAGACAGGACGCCAAGGGTTTGAAGGACTTTTCTGAGGACTTAACCGCTCTCCGCTCACGGTTGGAAAATGCGCGGGGCTATCTCAAGATCGAGGAGTTGCGCGCCCGGCGCCCGCAGCTCGAGACCGAGGCTTCGCGCCCCGACTTGTGGGATGACGCGGAGCGGGCGAAGGCGGTCACGGGGGAGCTCTCTTCGGTGATCGACGACCTCGAGCGCTATGACGGGCTGGTCGGCAGCCTCGAGGACGTGGAGACGCTTGCCGAGCTGGCTCGGGACGAGGGGGACGACTCGCTCGAGCCGGAGATCGACGACGGGGTGGCCGCGCTGTCGGCCACGCTCGACGAGCTCGAGCTCCGGGCGCTGTTCACCGGGGACCACGACGAGGGCGACGCCGTGGTCGAGGTGCACTCGGGAGCGGGCGGGACCGACTCGCAGGACTGGGCCGAGATGCTGCTGCGCATGTACCTGCGCTGGGCGGAGAAGCGGGGTTTCTCAGTCGAGCTGGACGAGGTCTCCGCCGGCCAGGAGGCCGGCATCACGACCGCCACGTTCATCGTCAAGGGCCGCCACGCCTACGGCCTCCTCGAGAGCGAGCGGGGCGTGCACCGCATCATCCGCATCTCGCCCTTCGACAGCCAGGCCCGCCGCCACACCGCCTTCGCCTCGGTGATGGTCGTGCCCTTCGTCGAGGAGGAGGCCGACGCGGTCGAGATCGACGAGAAGGACCTGCGCATCGACACCTACCGCTCGTCGGGCGCCGGCGGACAGCACGTCAACGTGACCGACTCGGCGGTGCGCATCACCCACCTGCCGACCGGCATCGTCACGTCCTGCCAGAACGAGCGCAGCCAGCACCAGAACAAGGACCGCGCCATGTCCATCCTCGCCGCCAAGCTGGCCGACCTCGCCCGCCAGGAGCGCGCCGCGGAGCTGGCCGCCATCGCCGGCGAGACCCAGAAGGTCGAGTGGGGGAGCCAGATCCGCTCCTACTTCGTCCACCCCGAGCAGCGGGTCAAGGATCACCGCACCAACTTCGAGAGCGGCAACGTCGAAGGGGTCTTCGACGGTGACCTCACCCCGTTCATGGAGGCCTACCTGCGGTGGCGCCGCGCGGATGCCGCGAGTTCGTAGGGGTGCACTGGTACCCTCGCCTGCGTCGCGGGCGGCTCCGCCGACACCCCACCTCACATGATCAAGCTCGAGAACGTCACCAAGGTCTACAAGAACGACGTCGTCGCCCTGCGTGACGCCAACGCCGACATCCAGAAGGGCGAATTCGTCTTCCTGGTCGGGCCCTCGGGCTCGGGCAAGTCGACCTTCATCCGCCTCCTCAACCACGAAGAGCAGCCCGATCGGGGCCGCATCTTCGTGGCCGGCAAGGACATCGGGAAGCTCAGCCACTGGAAGGTGCCGTACCTGCGCCGCAACATCGGGTGCGTCTTCCAGGACTTCAAGCTGCTGCCCAACAAGACGGTCGCCGAGAACGTGGCCTTCGCCCTCGAGGTGATCGGGCGGCCCAAGCACGTCGTCAAGACCCAGGTGCCGGCCATCCTCGAGCTGGTGGGCCTGGCCCACAAGGCCAAGAACATGCCCAACGAGCTCTCCGGCGGCGAGCAGCAGCGGGTGTCCATCGCCCGGGCCTTCGTCAACCGGCCGCTGATCCTGCTGGCCGACGAGCCCACCGGCAACCTCGACCCGTCCACGTCGGTCGGCATCATGCGCCTGCTCGATCGCATCAACCGCACGGGCACCACCGTGGTCATGTGCACCCACGACGCCGGCATCGTCGACACGATGCGGCGCCGGGTGATCGAACTCGACCACGGCAACATCGTCCGCGACCAGGCGCGCGGCGTCTACTCCTGAGGCGAGACGATGGCTATCAAGGTCGACTACGTCGCTCGTGAGGTGGGGTCCAACCTCCGCCGCAACATCACCCTCACGCTCGCGTCCATCATCACCGTGTTCGTTTCGCTCGCTCTGGTTGGGGTGGCCTTCCTCACCCGACAGGGCGTGCAGAACGCCACCCAGCGGTGGCAGGGCGGCGTGGAGTTCATCATCTTCATGCAGCCCACGGCCACCGAGGACCAGCTCGCGGCCGTCCAGGAGGCACTCGATGAGAGCCCCCAGGTGGACTCGGTCGACTTCATCGACCAGCAGGAGGCGTACGAAGAGTTCACCGAGCTCTTCGCCGACTCTCCCGAGATGGTCCAGAGCGTCACCCCCGAGATCCTGCCGCCGTCCTACCGCGTCGAGCCTACGGACAAGGACGTCGACGTCATCCGCGCCCTCGGATCGGAGTTCGAGTCGAAACCAGGGGTGAAACAGGTCGTCTTCGCCGCGGAGGCCATCCGCACGCTCCAGGACTTCTCGCGCCTGCTCAGCCTCGGTCTGTTCTCCGGCGCCCTCGTCCTGCTCGGAGCGGCCGTCCTGCTCATCCTCAACGCCATCCGGATGGCCATGTTCGCCCGACGGCGCGAGATCGAGGTCATGAAGCTCGTCGGCGCGACCAACTGGTTCATCCGCATCCCGTTCATGATCGAGGGCCTGGTGCAAGGGTTGGTGGGCGCGTTGTTCGCCATCCCTGCGGTCGTCCTCATCATCAACTTCATCGAGTCGAAGCTCACCGACACCGAGACCATCAACCTCTTCCAGGGGTTCGCGGTGCATTCGAGCGAGCAGGTCGGGGTCGCCATCCTGCTGCTCGTGGTGGGGTGCCTCGTGGGCGTGATCGGCTCGTTCGTGGCCGTCACCCGCTTCCTCGACGTCTGATTCGCCCCGCCGCCCACGGCGCGTCCTGTAGGAAGGTGCCATGGCCGACGAAGCGCGCCCCTACGAGCAGATCGACTACGAGGTCGAGGGCCCGGTCCTGACCATCACGTTGGACCGGCCCGACAAGATGAACGCGTTCACACCGACGATGTTCCGCGAGCTGCTCGATGCGTTCGACCGGGCCGACGCCGACGACGACGTGCGGGCGGTGATCGTGACGGGACGAGGTCGCGCCTTCTGCGCCGGTGCCGATCTCTCGATGGGGGCCAAGACCTTCGACGACGCCGCCCATGCCGCGGGTGCGTCCGGCGGGCCCAAGGCGCCCCGGGACGTGGCCGCCCACCGGGACGAGGGCGGTCGCCTGACCCTGCGCATCTTCCAGTGCACCAAGCCGGTGATCGCCGCCATCAACGGCCCGGCCGTCGGCATCGGCATCACCATGACGCTGGCCATGGACGTCCGCCTCGCGGCCGACGACGCGAAGATGGGTTTCGTCTTCGCCCGTCGCGGGATCGTGCCGGAGGCGGCGTCGAGCTGGTTCCTGCCTCGCCTGGTGGGCATCAGCCAGGCCCTGGAGTGGTGCTACTCGGGCCGGGTCTTCCCGGCGGCCGAGGCGCTCGAGGGCCGCCTGGTGCGCAGTCTGCACCCCGTGGAGGAGGTCGTTCCTGCGGCCCGGGCCTTGGCCCTCGAGATCGCCGAGAACACGTCCGCCCTGTCGGTGGCCCTCACCCGCCAGATGATGTGGCGCATGCTCGGCGCCGAGCACCCCATGGAGGCCCACAAGATCGACTCCCGGGCCATCAACGCGATGGGTCGCACCGCGGACGCCGCCGAGGGGGTCACGTCGTTCCTCGAGAAGCGTCCGCCCCGGTTCCCGGGTCGGGTCAGCGCCGACCTGCCCGAGTTCTACCCCTGGTGGAGCGAGCCCGCCTACGAGTGAGCCCCTCGCCCTGTCCCTCCTTCGTCGGGGCCCCTCCGGCACCCGGTTCGTCGGTGGTGCGGCTCGGCTCCGCTGCGGCACGTAACCTCGGCGAGGTCGTCTGTCGAGGAGGTCCGAAGTGCCCCAGGAAGTGAACGCGGTCGTCGCCAAGGCCAAGGGCGAGCCCGTCTCCGTCGAGCGCATCGTGGTGCCCGACCCGGGACCGGGTGAGGCCGTCGTCGCCGTGCAGGCGTGCGGCGTGTGTCACACGGACCTGCACTATCGGGAGGGGTCCATCAACGACGAGTTCCCGTTCCTTCTCGGCCACGAGGCCGCGGGTGTCGTCGAGTCTGTCGGTGACGGGGTCACCAACGTCGCTCCCGGGGACTACGTCGTCCTCGCCTGGCGGGCGCCGTGCGGGACCTGCCGATCCTGCGCCAAGGGCAAGCCCTGGTACTGCTTCGACAGCGGCAACGCCACCCAGAAGATGACGCTCGACGGGGTCGAGCTCAGCCCGGCGCTGGGCATCGGGGCCTTCGCCGAGAAGACCCTCGTGCACGCCGGCCAGGCCGTGAAGGTCGATCCTGCGGCGGCACCCGAGGCCGCCGGCCTGATCGGCTGCGGGGTCATGGCGGGCTTCGGGGCCGCCATCAACACCGGCGACGTCCGTCGCGGCGAGACCGTGGCCGTGTGGGGCTGCGGCGGCGTGGGCAACGCGGCGATCAACGGCGCCGCCCTCGCGGGCGCGAGCAAGGTCATCGCCGTCGACCTCGACGACCGCAAGCTGGAGTGGGCCAAGGGGTTCGGCGCCACCCATACCGTGAACGCCTCGAAGGAGGACGCGGTCGAGGCCGTGAAGGCACTCACCGACGGGTTCGGCGTCGACGTCGCCATCGAGGCGGTGGGCCGTCCCGAGTCGCTCGAGCAGGCCTTCTACGCCCGGGACCTCGCCGGACGCGTCGTGTTGGTGGGCGTGCCCAATCCCGAGATGACCTTCGAGCTACCGATGATCGAGATCTTCGGTCGCGGCGGCGCCCTGAAGTCGAGCTGGTACGGCGACTGCCTGCCCTCGCGCGACTTTCCGATGCTCATCGACTTCCACCTCCAGGGGCGCATCGACCTGGGCAAGTTCGTGAGCGAGACGATCTCGCTCGACGCCGTCGAGGAGGCCTTCCACAAGATGGAGCGCGGCGAGGTGCTGCGCTCGGTGGTGGTCCTGTGAGCCCGACGAAGGAGGGCGTGGCCCGAGCGGCCCGCCGCCTCCGTGGCCGAACGAACGATGAGCGAAGCGAACTGGAGCGGGGAGCATGAGCCTGCACGTCGACCGGGTGATCACCAGCGGGACGTTCTCCATCGACGGCGAGGACTTCGACGTCGACAACAACATCTGGCTGGCCGGCAACGAAGACGAGGTGCTCATCGTCGACGCCGCCCACGAGCACCAGCCGATCGTCGATGCGGTCGGGGGCCGCAAGGTGGTCGCCATCGTGTGCACCCATGGCCACAACGACCACATCAACGCCGCGGTGGCGCTGGCCGACGCCGTGGACGCGCCGATCCTCCTGCACCCCGAGGACCGCATGCTGTGGGACGCGATCTACCCGGATCGCGCCCCCGACGGTGAACTGACGGACGGCCAGGAGATCACGGTGGCGGGGGAGTCGCTGTGGGTGCTGCACACGCCGGGCCACTCGCCGGGCGGGTGCTGCCTGCACGACGCCGCGAGCGGACTGCTCTTCTCGGGTGACACCCTCTTCCACGGCGGTCCCGGCGCCACCGGGCGGTCGTTCTCGAGTTTCGACACCATCATCGAGAGCATCCGCACCAAGCTCTTCCGCCTGCCGGCCAGCACCGTCGTCTACACCGGACACGGCGACGACACCACCATCGGCCACGAGTCGCCCCACCTCGACGAGTGGATCGCACAGCACGGGTGAGGCGGTGAGCCCCACGCTCGACGTGCGGGGCGGGTCGCTCGGCTACGAGGAGGTCGGGGCCGGCCGGGGCTTCCTCTGGGGGCACGGGCTCACCGCCACCCGGGCCGAGGAGGACGCCGCCGGGCTGCTCGGCACCTGGCCGTTCCCCGTGGACGACGTACGCCGGGTCCGCTACGACGCGCGCGGCCACGGCGCCTCGCCGGGACCGGCCGACCCGACCGCCTACCGCTGGGACGAGCTCGCCCGCGACCAGCTCGCCCTGGCCGACGCGCTCGGCATCGACACCTACGTCGCGGCCGGCGCCTCGATGGGCTGCGCCACCGCGCTCCACGCCGCCGTGCTGGCGCCGGAGCGGGTGGAGGCGCTCGTCCTGGTCATCCCGCCCACGGCGTGGGCCGGCCGGCCCGAGCAGCGTGCGCTGTACGAGGCCGGCGCCGACCTGATCGAGCAGGAGGGCCTCGCCGCCTTCGCCGAGGTGTCGGCCCAGGCGCCGCCCCCGATGCTCTTTGCCAACCTCGGCCTCGATTGGGGCGACACCGCCCGCCGTCGGGCGCTCGCCCTCGACGAGGCCACCCTGCCATCGATCCTGCGGGGCGCGGCGGCGTCGGACCTCCCGCCGGAGGATGCGGTGGCGGCCGTCGACGTGCCGGCGCTGATCCTCGCCTGGACCGGGGACCCGTCCCACCCGGTGGCGACCGCCGAGCGCCTCGACCAGCTGCTGCCCCGGTCCGAGCTGGTGGTGGCAGACGACCTCCGGGCCGTGCTCTCCTGGCCCGAGCGGGTGGTCTCATTCGTCGCCACACTGCCCGCCTGAGCGTCCAGAACGGGCGAAGTGGGCGGGTGCGGGGTCAGGTGGGCTCGGTGCCTGGCTTCCACTTGATGCCGCAGCCGAGGCTGGGCCACTGGTCGAGGCCGTCGAGCGGGCGGCCGGACAGGAGGGCGTCGACCGCGGCGTCGAGGTCGGCGCCCGTGACCGGTAGGTCGTTCTTCGGGCGGCTGTCGTCGAACTGTCCCCGGTAGACCAGGCGCCGCTCTCCGTCGAAGAGGAAGAAGTCCGGTGTGCAGGCGGCGTGGTACGCCCGGGCCACGGCCTGGGACTCGTCGTAGAGGTAGGGGAAGGTGTAGCCCCGCTCGACGATCTCGGTGGCCATGTGCTCGGGGGCGTCCTCGGGGTAGTTCTCGACGTCGTTGCTGGAGACGGCCACCACCGCGAGGCCCCGCTCCTGCCACCCGGTGGCCAGCTGGGCCAGCTTCGGGGCCACGTGCTTCACGTAGGGGCAGTGGTTGCACAGGAACGCCACCAGCACTCCCGGCGCGCCGCCGGCGATCCCGTCGAGCGTGTGCACCACGCCGGCGGGGTCGGGCAAGGCGAAGTCCGGGGCGACGGTTCCGAGGGGCAACATCTCCGAGGCGACGGCCATGCCCCGAGGCTACCGAGAGGGTCAGAGGGTGACCCAGAGGCGGAGGAGGTGGCGGGGGGACGCGGGGTCGTCGACGTAGCCGCGACGGGCGTGGGCGATGGTGTGGTTCGAGCACAGCTGGAGGTCGCCGGGCGCAAGGGCCATGTCGAGGTGCCACTCGGGGCGGTCGGCGATGGCCTCCCACGCGTCGAGGGCCGCCGCCAGGCGGTCGTCCACCACGACGTCGGGGTGGCGGGCGGCCGAGCGGAAGTAGGGCAGGTGCATGAAGGTGCGCACCCGCTCGCCGTCGAAGCACACGGGCACGACCGGCACGTGCGGGAAGCCTTCGCCGTCGCTGCGGGTGTCCAGCTCGGCTTCCTCGCAGAGGCGTGCAGCCAGGTCGGGCTCGGTCGCGAGGAGCTCGTTGAACACCGCCACCGAGGAGACGATGCGGGACTCGCCACCCTCGGAGGAGGTGGAGAGGCAGAGCAGTCCGACGACGTCGGCGGCGTCGCAGTGGAAGTCGATGTCGACGGTCGATCGGTACTCGCGAGCCAGGGGAGTGCCCGCCGGATCGTGGTAGTCGGTCACGTGGCCGAGCAGGTCTCCCGCGCCGTTCTGGGCCCCAGGCCATCCCAACAGCAGGCCGAGTGCCCAGAACGCGGCCTCGCATGCGTCCACCCCCATCTCGGCGACCGGCGCGCCCCGCAGCAGCACCACGCCGAGCCCGGCGTCGAGCTCGAGCCGGCAGCGGTCGGCGAGCGCGATGAGGGCGGGTGCCTCGATGTCGTCGCGGGTCAGGGCCCCGAGTTCGGCGCCCCGTGTCACGAGCCCCCGCCCCAAGATCGAGAACTCCTCCGCCTCGGCGGGGGAGAGCGGCCGCGACCAGTCGGACTCGGTGAGGTCGGACGACCGCCAGGCGGCGGGGTCGTCGATGGGGCCGTCGGGCAGCCCGATGCGGGGGCGGTCGAAGTAGCCCAGGGTCTGGTCGACGTACGAGCGGAACACGGCGCCTCCTCGTGGCTCCGACGATCTGCTCGCCACCCTAGGCTCGGCGCGGTGGAGCGTGAGTGGGTCGAGCTGGTCGACGCCGGGGCGGTGGCCCCGGGCCAGGTGGTCGACGCCGCGGTGGGCGAGCAGGACCTCGTGGTGTGGCGCACCGCCGGCGGCGAGCCCTGCGTGATGGAGGCGCGTTGCCCGCACGAGTGGTCCCATCTCGGCGCCGAAGGCGTGGTGGACGGCGACGAGATCGTGTGCACGGCCCACTTCTGGCGCTTCGACCCGGACGGTCGAGGCACCAAGCTCAACGTCAAGGGCCGGCGCGACGCCAAGGCGGACATCGCGGTGTTCGAGTGCCGGGAGAACGGTGGGCGTATCGAGGCGTGGATCGAGCCTGCTCCCTAGGCTCCGGCGATGGACCCCCTCGTCGCCCGCAAGACCTGGCGCACGGTCGAGCCGCTGCACGCCTTCATCTACTTCGTGCCCGAGGCAGATGAGGAGTACGAGGCGGCGGGACTGGAGCCCGGCAGGATGGGCTACTTCGCCTCCCGAGCGGCTGCGCTCGGTCCCGTGTCGGCGGAGGTGGTGATCGCCACCTTCTTCAACTTCTGGCCCGGGCTGGTGCGACCGGTGATCCCGCGGGCCTGGGGGCTGGCCGCCCCCGGGCGCATCCTCGACGCCCGGATGGCCGCCGCCGACGCCGCCCTGCGGCGCGGTCTCGGCGACGAGGCCTGCGCCTCGGCCGAGATGGGCGAGCTGGGTGCGCTCCTCCGTCGCGCGGCCGACGCCGCCGCCGGGCACCCCGAGGGCCGACCGCTGTTCGCCGCCCACGCCGCCGTCGACTGGCCCGACGAGTCCCACCTCGTGGTGTGGTGGGCCGAGACCCTGTTGCGCGAGTTCCGCGGCGACGGGCATCTGGCCGCGCTGGTGGCGGAAGGGGTCTCGGCACCCGAGGCGCTGGTCCTGCACGCTGCGTCAGGCGAGGTCCCCGCCGCCGCGCTCCAGCTCACCCGGGCCTGGCCCGCCGCCGACTGGACGGACGCGGAGGCGTCCCTCGAGGCCCGTGGTTGGCTCGATCGGACGGGTGACGCGCCGGCGCTGACGGACGCCGGACGGGCCCACCGCCAGTGGGTGGAGGACACCACCGACGCCCGCGCCGTGCCGGCGTACGAGGTGCTCGGTGAGGAAGGCTGCGACCGGGTCCGCTCCCTGGCCCGACCCTTCAGCCGGGCCCTCATCGACGCCGGCCTGCTCACCCCGGACCTCTCCCGCTACCGGGACTCCGGCGGCTGAGGGCCGGGGGGCTGTGCCTGGGTCCACACGACCGCGGGCCGACCGGCGAGCGCGTCGACCGCGGCCACGACGTCCCCGGCGTCGATGAGGGCCACCCCGACGTGAGCGGGGTCGCCGCCGCGGGCGTCGGCGGCGAAGACGTCGACCGCCACGGTTCCCGAGCCGACGCTTCGGGCGCGCACGGTGATGGACCCGAAGGTCGCGTCGCCGCTGAGCACCACACGCGCGAATCCGTCTGCCTCGGCGATGACGAGCCGACGGGTGTGCACCTCGTCGCCGAGCTGGCGGCGCAGCCGGTCCAGCCGGGACCGCAGGTCGACGATGCTGGCCTCGAGGGCATCGAGGCGGGCGGAGAGATGGTCGTGGCGGGAGTCTGGTGTGTGGTCGGGCATGGCGCGTCCCCCAGGGTGCGATCGTGCGGATGGTGGGGGAAGGTGCGACCGGCGGAGCGACCCTACGCCGGGGGTGTGACGCGCTCGTCGTGGGAACGATCTCGATAGAGGTGCCCGAGCGTGCCGGGAACCACGCGCACCGTGTCGAGGTACCGGTCGAGGTCGGCGACGCGGAGTCGATAGACCCGCCCCAGCGCGTAGGCAGGGACCTGCCCGTGGTCGATCAGTCGGTACAGCGTGCGCGGCGTGATGCCCAGGTGACGGGCCGCGGCCGTCGTCCCGAGCCACACCGGGGCCTCGCCGACTCGCTGATCGTGTGCGATCTGATCCTGCACCACGATGTAGAACATATGCTGTAGAGGTATTTGCTGCAACGGGCCAGGGTCTGGACCATGCCGGTCCCGCCTCCCGAGCACGACGACGCGGCGCTCGACAAGCGGGCCCTCGACGCCGCGTTCGGCCGCGCCTTGCGCAGCGTGCGGCTCGAACGGGGGATGAGCCAGGAGGCACTCGGCTTCGCCTGCGGGCGGCACCGCACGTTCGTCTCCATCCTCGAGCGGGGTCGCAACGGGGCCTCCCTCGAGACCGTGGTCCGCCTGGCCCGGGCGCTCGGTGTCCCGGCCGCGGAGCTGGTGGCGCGCACCGAGGTCGAGCTCGAGCCCTGACGGACCGACCTTCAGGCTTCGACCGGAAGGGCGTCGAGGCCGCGGAACGGGCCCCGCTGGTGCCAGTGCAGGTCGCCCGCGAGGTGGAGATCCGGGCAGCGGGTGGCGAGGGCGCGCAGCATGATCTCGGCCTCGGCCTTCGCGAGTGAGGCACCGAGGCAGTAGTGGGCGCCGAACGCGAACGACAGAGGTGCCGGTCCGGCGCGATCGGGTTGGAAGGCGTCGGGCTCCTCATACGTGGCGGGATCCCGATTGGCGGCCGCCAGATAGACCAGCAGAGGAGCGAAGGCGTCGACCACCACCCCTCCGAGCTCGATGGGCTCGTAGGGGATGCGCGCCACGAACAACGTGGGGGTCTCGAAGCGCAGGAACTCCGAGACCACCGCGTCAGGCGCCCAGGCACCGTCCACGACGGCGGCCCAACGGTCGGGCTCGGTGAGTAGCGCCGACATGCCGTTGGTGAAGAGGTCCCGGGTGGTTCGGTGCCCCGCGGAGTACAGGGTGGCGGCAAGCGAGAGGAGCTCGACTCGGTCGAGACGCTCGCCGTCCTCCTCGGCGGCAAGGAGGGCCGAGAGGAGGTCGTCCCCCGGGTGACGGCTGCGCTCGTCGAGGAGCGCGCCGAGGTAGGCGTGCATCCGCTCAGCGGCGGCGATGGCCGAGGTGCGGTCGGCGTCGTCCACACGGACGCCGAGCAACGGGGCGGTGGCGTCGCTCAGATGGGTGAGCTCCTCCCGGTCGTCCGGAGGGACCCCGAGCAGCTCGGAGATGACGAGCGAGGGCAACTGGTGGGCGAACCGGGTGAGGAGGTCGAACGGTCCCGTCCCGACGAGGCCGTCGAGCAACGCCTCGGCGGCCTGTCCCATCCACGGTCCGAGCGCGGCGACCCGGCGCGGCGTGAAGGCCTTGCTGACGAGGCCCCGCACACGCGGGTGGTCCGGGGGGTCGAGGAAGTTGATGCGGTGGCTCATCTCATCTCGGGCCGCCCCTTCGGGGAGCCCGTCGAGGTAGCGGGCTGCGATGGGGGCCGTCCCGCAGGCGGGGTGGCGGAGCGCGTCGAGCGCCTCCTGATGGCCGGTGACGGCCACGAAACCGCTCCGCAGCAGTCGAACCGGTGCCTCGGCCCGGAGCGCAGCGAGCGTGGCGTAGGGGTCGGCGGCCGCTTCGAGATCGCCGGGGTCGAAGTCGCTGGGCTCCGTCATCGCCGGACAGCTTCGCAGGCGGCGCGGCGGGCGTGGCCGGCTGGGCGATGATGAGCGTCATGGGGGAGTCCACGATCGCGTCCGAGCTGCCGACCGTCCTCGACGCCGCGGCGGCCATCCGTCGCGGGGACCTCAGCGCCTCCGAGCTCATGACTGCGTGCCTGACCGCGGTGGACGACCGCGACGGCGAGCTCAACGCGTTCGTGCACCTCGACCCGGAGGGTGCGCTGGTGCGGGCGCGGGCCGTGGACGACCTCGTCGCGGCCGGCCGGTCCGACGAGCTGGGCCCGCTGGCCGGCGTGCCCTTCGGCGTGAAGGACCTCGAGGACTGCGCCGGCATGCCCACCACCAAAGGCTCGCATTGGTACGCCGGTCGTGGTCCGGCCGGGCGGGACTGCATCCACGTGGGCCGGCTGCGGTCGGCCGGCGCCGTGCCGATCGGCAAGACCGCCAGCCCCGAGTTCGGCACCTTCGCCTACACCGCCAGTCCGTTGCTGGGGGTCACTCGCAACCCGTGGGACCCGACCCGCACGCCGGGAGGGTCGAGCGGCGGCTCGGCCTCGGCGGTGTCCGCCGGCATGGTGCCGTTCTGCACCGCCAGCGACGGCGGTGGGTCCATCCGCACCCCGGCCAGCTACACCGGCCTGCCCGGCCTGAAGCCCACCTACGGTCGGATCCCCACCTTCGGCGTGACCCATCTCGCACAGAACGCGGTGGTGGGGTCGCTGGCCACGACCGTGCGCGACACCGCCGCGCTCCTCGATGTCCTCGCCGGCCCGGACCCTCGGGACCGCACCTCCCTCCCGCCGCCTTCGGGCAGCTACCTCACCGCGGTCGACGCGCTGGACGTCTCGGGCCTGCGGGTCACGTGGTCCGTCGACTTCGGCTTCGCCACGGTGGACCCCGAGATCGCCTCCCTGTGCGAGGAGGCCGCCCGGTCCCTGGTGACCGCGATCGGCGCCGCGGTCGTGGACCGGCCGATCACCCTGGAGGACTACATCGTCCTGTACGGGCGCATCGAGGGGGTCGACCAGTTCGTCGGGGTGGACCCGGACCTCTGGCAGCACCACCTGGACGATCTCGACCCGCAGGTCGCCCCCGGGTGGCGCAAGACCCCTGCGGTGACCCTGCCCAAGCTGGCGAAGGTCGAGGAGCGGCGACGACGCCTCGTGGTGGAGATGGCCGAGGTCTTCGGCGACGTCGACCTGGTGCTGTCGCCCATGTCGGCGGGGCCGCCCTTCGCGGCCGAAGGCCCGATGCCCACCGAGGTGGCAGGGGTCGAGGGCCACGGCGGCATGGCCGTCATCCACGGGATGCTCGCCAACCTCGCCAACGTTCCGGCCATGAGCCTGCCCGCGGGGACGACCGCCGAGGGGCTGCCCGTGGGACTCCAGGTGGTGGCGCCGCGGTTCCGGGAGGACCTCCTGCTGGCGGTTGCCGCCCGCTACGAAGCGACCCGCCCCTGGCCCCGTCACTGCCCGGTGACGCCGGACGCCTAACCTGCCCCCCGCCATGGCCCGGTCCCTGAAGCAGCAGCGCTACCGCATCGCCAACCGACTGGTCCACCGAGGCTGGTCGTGGATGCAGCGCCAGGGTGCGATCGGGCCCGGGAGCCGGGCCGTCGAACGGTTCGGCTCGTTCGGCGAGGGGAGCATCCTGGGCTTCCCCTGGTCGACGCTGTACGGCGAGGCCCAGATGCACATCGGGCGCGACACCCTCATCTCGGGTTGGACCACCTTGGCCACGGGATACGGCCCCGACCAGACCACGGTCCCGCCCCGGGCGCTCGTGATCGGCGACCGCTGCGTCATCGGCCTCCGCTGCGGGATCGTGGCCCACGAGTCGATCACCATCGGCGACGACGTCTGGTTCGGCCAGGAGATCTACGTCACGGACGCCAACCACGGCTTCTCGGACCTCACCGTGCCCTTCGGTCGCCAGCTCGGTCCGCACGATCCCGTCAGCATCGGAGACGGCACCTGGATCGGACACGGCGCCGTCATCCTCCCCGGGTCGAGGATCGGCAAGAGCGTCGTGGTGGCGGCCGGCGCGGTGGTGCGCGGTGACGTTCCCGACTTCAGCATCGTCGGCGGCGTCCCCGCCAAGGTCATCCGCAGCCTCGTCTGACCACGGTCGGTCAGGGCTCGGGCGTCCGATCGCGCACGTCGAGGTGCTGGTCGAGGCGACTCGCCGCGATGGCCTGACGGGCCATGCCCCCGGCGGGCGCCACGACGACCAGCGTGAGGGAAGGATCCTGGGCGAGGTCGGCGAGGAGGCGCAGCCCACTGCTGTCGAGGTAGGTCACGTCGGCGAGATCGACGACGGTGGTCCCGCCGTCGGCGGGCAGGTGGCCGCGCAGGCGCCGATCCACGTCGGCGGCGTTGGACATGTCGAGCTCGCCCCGGACCACCGCGAGGGTCCCCCCGGCGGATGTGTGGACGATGTCCACGGTGGCCAGCGAGGGGGTCACGGCGCCTCCTCGGGGGCGACGGGCACGACCGCGGTGACGATGGTTCCGTCCTCGTCGGTCACACGATCGAACGAGGTCGTGAGCGACTGCATGATGCCCGTGCCGCGCCCGCGGCCTTCGCTGTGGCCGGGCGTGCGCCAGTGCCCGTGGTCGCGCACCACGACCGCGAGGTGATCGCCCGTGAGGTCGACCGTGACCTCGATGGTGCCCCCCGGCTGCCCGTGGTAGGCGTGCTCGACGGCGTTGGCGCACGCCTCACCCACGACGAGTTGGAGGTCGCCCTCGACGTTCGCCGGGAGGTGCTGCGCCTCGACCCAGCGACGCAGGTCGGCCCGCAGCGGTGCGAGCTGTGACGGTGCTGGTGCCAGGCGCCGCCGGAACCCGCCGTCCACCCGGGGCTGGAACCGGACCGCGAGCACCACGACGTCGTCCTCGGGCACGGAGTCCGCGGTGAGCGCGGCGATGAGGCCGTCGCAGAGGTCCTGGGCCGTGCCGTGGCGGAGACCCGGTGCCACCTCCGCGACCCGTCGCAAGCCCACGTCGATGGGCTCGCCTCGACGCTCGAGGAGGCCGTCCGAGAACGCGACCAGCCAGCTGCCGGGCGACAGGGTGGCGGAGGCCTCGGGCCGTCCCTCCACGGCGAAGCTGCACAGTGGGACCGAGCCGGCGTCCTCGAGCCACTCGGTGTCTCCCCACGGTCCGATCACCAGCAGCGGCGGGTGGCCCGCCGACGCGTAGGTGACGGAGCCGGTGATCGGGTCGAGCGCGGCGGCGGCCACCGTGGCGAAGTCGCCCCCCTGGGGACTGCGGGCGAACCGATCGAGCTCGTCGAGCAGCTGGCCGGGTGAGCTGGTCCGTGCCGCCAGCGCGGCGAGACCTGCACGGAGCCGCCCCATGATCGCCGCGGCGCCGAGGCCGTGGCCCACGACGTCGCCGACGACCAGCAGCACCCTGCCGTCGGCCAAGGCGATGCTGTCGTACCAGTCGCCGCCCACGTCGAGCGCCTCGCCGATGGCGTAGTAGCGACCGGCGACCTCGATCCCGTCGGCGGAGGCGAGGTGGTCGGGCAGGAGCGCGTGTTGGAGCCGCGCCGCGATGTCGTGCTCGGCGAGACGTACCCGCGCCCCGGCCATGAGCACGCCGGCCCGTTCCGCCAGTCGTTCGAGGAAGTCGAGGTCCTGATCGTCGAACGGGTCGCGCTCGGGTCGGCTCCGGGCCGCGAGGATCACGCCCCGACGGTCCTTGCCGAGGTCCAGGCCGACGGTCAGGTACGAGTGCGGGTCGAGGCGGTCGAGCAGTCTGCGGGCCTCGTCTTCGAGGGGGAAGCGGTCTCGCACCGGCTTGGGGGTGGACCCGACCTGGTGCTGACCGTCGACGGCGCGAGCGACCGAGCTCGGATCGGTGGAATCGAGCCGGTAGCGGGAGCGAAGCTCGACCAGGGCCGACAGGAGCTCTGGATCGCGGTGCGTCGCCGCCAGCAGCGGGTCCCCGGCGTGCGGCGCCTCGACGGTGGCGAAGTCGGCGAAGCCCGGCACGAGCAGCTCGGTGACGGCTCGGGCCTGGGCCTGCTCGTCCTCGGCGCCCTCCAGGCACGAGACGATGTCGGCAGTGAGCTCGGCCAGTTCCCGGGCCCGGCGCTCCGTCGTCTCGCGCTCGAGGTCGGCGCTGATGTCCTCGATGACGGCGACGCCGTAGAGCGCCTCTCCCGCTTCGTCGCGGACCATCGAGCCGGTGAGGCTGACCCAGACGGGGCTGCCGTCCTTGCGCAGATAGCGCTTGCGGTACGAGAACCTGGGTATCTCGCCGTTGAACAGTCGCCAGCCGTGCTCGAGGTCGATGGCCACGTCGTCGAGGTGGGTGATGTCCTTGAACGCCACTCCCTCGAGCTCCTCGACTCGACGCCCGGTGATGGTGGCGAAGGCCGGGTTCACCCGCACGAAGCGGCCCTCGAGGTCGACGTGCGCGACGCCGACGGGTGCGTACTCGAACATGGCCGCGAACTGCTCGTCGCGCTCGTGGCGCAACTCGTCGAGATGCCGTCGTTCGGTGACGTCGGTGACGAGGGCGAGCAGGTGGTCCCTCCCGCCGTCGGGCCCGTCGGCCAGGACGCTCACGTACTTGTGCACCCAGACGGACGACCCGTCCGGCCGGAGATAGCGGTTCTCGATCTCGATGAAGGGGATCTCGCCGGCTTGGAGCCGGGCGAGGGCAGCCACGTTCTCCGCCCGGTCGTCGGGATGCACCAGGTCGGCGAAGTCCACCGACCGCAGCTCCTGCTCGGCGTAGCCGACGAGGCGGCTGTAGGCGGCGTTGCACCGCTGGAGGCGACCGTCCCAGTCGGTGATGGCGATCCCGGTGGGGGCGTGCTCGAACACCTTCTCGAACCACTCGGTGGTCGAGCTCGTCGGCCTCTCGGTGAGCGGGGGATCGACCGCTCGGTCCTGCCCCCTCGACATGACCGCGATGCTACGGCGATGGCGGCGCCGGGCCGGTGACCAAGGTCGCTCGAGGTCAACGGGCGGCGGCGGTGAACGTGGACGAGCTGTCGGCCTTCCCGAAGTTCGTCAGGTCGACCACGACGTCCACCCGCCAGGTGATGGCGTCCGGGTCCGAGTCGTCGAGGCCCTGGGCGGTGTAGGGCGCCTCCGAGCCGGCCACGACGTCGGTGCACATCAGGGCGGCACCTTGGCAGTCGACGACGGTCTGCGTGCCCCGGCCGGTGCTCAGGTCGAAGCTGCCCGACGTGTAGATGTGGGAGACGCCGAGGGCGTTGTCGACCTGCTGGTCGAGCGTGAAGCGCACCCGGTCGTCGTCGACGACGGCGTCGCCGGTGTAGGTGTACCGCGAGTCCGCGACCTGGCTCTCGCGCCCGACCAGTGAGCCCGTCCCGCTGATGGTGTGGGTGGCGCCCTCCAGCCCGCCGATCTCAGGGACGGTGACCTCGACCTCGAGGTTGTGCCACCGCTTGACCGCGTACCCCTGGGTGTTGTCTCGGTAGAAGACGGTGGGGGATGCCGCGTCGAGGAACTCGTCCCACGGCGTCGACAGCTCCTCGACCGTGACCTCCTGCGGCTGGTGGACCGGGACGTCCAGCGTCTCGGCGTCGTAGTAGAACTTGTCGCAGACCCCGTTCGAGTAGCAGATGTCGTCCCCCGACTCGATCCAGTCCAGGCTCAGCGCCTCGTCGGAGGCGCCGGACGTCTCGAAGCTGGCGTCGAAGGAGATCGTGGGAGACGTCAGATGGGTGCTCAGCACGCCGTCGTCGAGCCCGTGGCGGACGTCGCTCGGCAGGTTGATGATGCTGACGGGGTCGACGCCCACGTCCTCGGTCATCAGATCGACGACCTGCTGGCGCGGGCGGCCGTAGCCGTCGTCGACGTACACGCTCCATTCCGCCCTCGTCCCTTCGACGGCGTCCGCGGCTTCATGGACCGACAGGGTGAGGTGGTAGGCCTCCTCGTCGTCCTCGAAGAGGGGGGTGGGGGCGAGTCGCTGCCCATCGGGGAGGTCGAGCGCCGCCTCCATCGCCTCGGGGTCGGTGATGGCGAAGCTGTAGTAGGTCGACGGTGTCTGGTTGGGGACGTCGAGGCCGACGTACGCGTCACCCGTGCCGAGGAACAGCTCCTCGACCCTTCCGCGCATGATGCCCCGTTGGTGCCCGTTGTCCTTGAAGGCGAGCAGGTCGGCCCGTTCCTCGGGGGTGACGTCGAGGAAGGGGGAGTCGAGGTTGGCAAGCGGCGAGGCGACGTACTCCAACGTGTTCACGTAGTACGTCGCGTCCATCAGCTCGGGTTGCAGGTACTGCGCCCAGCGGGAGTCGTCGTCGATCGTGGTCTGCGAGGTGTCGACGAAGTAGCCCTCCCAGTTGTACGTCGTGGCGTTGTAGACGATGTGGTCATACACGCCGTTGGGCCAGTGCATGTAGTCGTTGGCCATGGCCATCTCCGTCGTCCAGCGCACCTCCTCGGCTTCGTCGGGGTCGGGCCGCGGGAACGACGACTCGAACACGGGGACCGTTCGGTCTCCCTCCTGTTCCTGCACGCTCGAGACCACCTCGTCGTCGACGAGCTCGTACGAGACGGGACTGGCCTCGGACAGCAGCGTGGCCGGGTCGAACGACACGTTCTCGGACTGGGCCTGGATGATCATGTAGCGCGGACGGTCCGGCGCATCGGGATCGGCACCTTCGGGCGGGCTGACGAACACGTCCCACTCCGCCCGGGCCCCGTCCACGATCGAGCCGCCGCCGGCGACGTACAGCATGAGGGCGATGAAGTACTCGCCCTCGGGGTCGTCGGACTCGAGGAACTGGGTCGGGGCGAGGGTGAACCCGGGCGGCAGCTCGTTCGCCTCGAAGGCCGCCATGGCGGCGCGGTCCCGGAACGCCCAACGGAAGAACACCGCGCCCGGCACCGGCGGGGTGTCCTCGTCCGCCTCGCTCTTGATGATGAGGTCGATCCAGGCGGGGTTGCCGGTGCTCGAGACGTCCTCGGCGTAGTCGTGGGCCTCCATGCCGACGAGGAGCTTCTTGGCGACGTTGCACACGGCGACGGTCTCGGCCGGCGAGCCGTCGATGGGGCTGGGCGGGAGGGTCACCACGACCTGCGGAAGGCCGTCGGCGACGGGCTCGGCGACGGTCAACGGTGTCTCCTGCGGCTCGTCGCCCTCGATGGCGTACCGGTTGAGGCGGTTGTAGGTCTCGACGAACTCGGACGCGTTCGACGTGTGGAAGGCGATGGACCCTTCGAGCTCTCCGTCCACGACGTCGAGGTCGCCGCTCATCACGGCGGCACCGCGGAGGGAGCGGTCGGGGGTCACCTCGTCGTCGAGGAGCGCAGGCAGGCCGTAGACGAAGCCCAGGTCGGCGTCGCCGTCGAGCGCGTCGAGGTACGGGCCGATCGGGCTGGTCCTCGCTGGGTCTTCTGCGTCGGAGACGTCCACCACCGAGGTGACGGCGCCGCGCTTGCCGACCACCAACACCCCGTCAGGGAGGAGCGCGAGGTGGTGGCCGCCGCCGTCCACGTAGAGCGCACGTGACTCCGGCCCGTGGGTCCCCGCCGCCTCCGGCTGCGAGCCGTTGACGACCTGGTCGAGGGTCTCGCCGTCCACCTTGGCCAAGAGGACGTACCCGTCGGCGGCGCGCGTGGTCTGCACGAGCAGTGCGCTCGACGCCGCGTCGGTGACGTCCAAGGACTCCGTGAGCACGCCGATCTCCGCGAGGGGCTCCTCGACGAGGACCGGTTGGCCGCCGTCACCGTCCAACAGTGCCGCGACCTCGTCGGACGATTCACCCGAGCGCAACGAAGCGAGGTCGACGGAGAAGACCCCACGGGTATCGGCCGGGAGGAGGCCCGTGAGCGTCGCGAGGTCCTCGGTGTGGGCCGTGGCGCTGGTGCCCGAATCGCTGCTGTCGTCGCTGGAGCAGCTCACCAGCGAGCAGACGAGGGCGGCGGCGATTGCGATCCGAAGGAACCTCGAGAACCCGACGCCTCCACGGAATCGGGACGTACTTGCCGCAGGGCGAGTGCGCATGGCGAACGCCTCCTCGGTCGGCGAGTCACATCCGGGCCCGAGGAGGGCAGCGGACCTGCCGACCGGACTCCAGCGTCCTGCGCGGCGGCCGCCACCGCCAGAGGCCAAGGTCCCGCCAGATACCCACGGTCTCTGTGCTCGTGACGTCGGTCGAAAACGACGACACCTCGAACCTGCGAGGGTTCGAGGTGCGCACGGTGCAGAGGGTGGAGCTGGAGGGAATCGAACCCTCGTCCGCAAAGCGGTGAGCGCTCGTGCTACGACCATTCCCGAGGTTGCGGCTCGCGGTCACCGCACTGCCGGGTCAGCTGGGCTTGCGCCCGCCGCCGGGTCTTCCCCCGGTGCCATCGGTCTTTCCCGACGTCAGCGGTCTCTCCCTGCGGTCCTCCACTGCTTCTGTTGCCGGGCTGCAGTGAACAGGCCCCGCGTGCCCTCACGGGTCGCGATGACTCTCTTAGCTGATCGCTAGATCAGGCTGCGAGAGCGAAGTCGCCATCGGCGCTTCTTTGGGTGCCCCGTTTAAGGAGTCTGAGCAACTCCGGTCGCACGTAACGTCAGCCGGTCTCCACGTCGAAACCGATCAGCCCCGTGTGTGTTCGTGTTCGTCAGTTGTCAACGAGCAAGTGCTACCCGTCCAGCCTACCGAGCGTCTGGCCCGGGACATCGCCCGTTTGGCCTCGAGGTCGGCGTCGCGCTTGGCGATGACCTGGCGCTTGTCCACGCTGGTGCGCCCCCGACCCAGGCCCACCTCGAGCTTGGCGCGCCCGTCCTTGAAGTAGAGCGTGAGCGGGACGAGGGTGAGTCGCTCCTGGTCGACGCGGGCCCGGAGGCGGTCGATCTCCGCCCTGTGCAGGAGCAGCTTGCGCTGTCGGTCGGTCTGGTGGCTGAACATCGGGCTGGCGTGGCTGTAGGGCGAGATGTGCAGCCCGATGATCCACGCCTCGTGGTCGATGATGCGGGCGTAGGCGTCGGCGAGCTGCACCTTCGCCTCGCGCAGCGCCTTCACCTCGCTCCCGGACAGCACCATGCCCGCCTCGACGGTGTCGAGGATCTCGTAGTCGCGTCGGGCCTGGCGGTTCGACGCGACGAGCTGGGTCCCTGGCGGGTTGGCGGGCTTGGCCACCCCGTGAGGGTACCGAGGGACGTCCACGCTCTCGGCGGGATTGCGATCCGCCGGGGTGCCCCTCACTCCCCGTAACCTCGGGCGGATGCTGGAGCTCGACGCCAACGTGTGGGGGGAGATGGTCGCCCACGCCTACGACCGCCTCCCCGACGAGGCCTGTGGGCTGTTCGCGGCCGCGCCCGGGAGTGGCCGGATCGAGCGCTTCTACCCGTGTCGCAACGACGCCGCTTCGAGCCGGGTGTACACCATCAACCCGCTCGACCACCTGAAGGCCGAGCGCGACGCCGAGGGCCGAGGCCTCGAGATCGTGGGCGTCATGCACTCGCACACCCACACCGACGCCTACCCGTCGCCCACCGACGTCGCCCAGGCGCCGGACCCGGACTGGCACTACGTCATCGTGTCGTTGCGCCAAGAGGCGCCGGTGCTGCGGTCGTACGCCATCCGCGACGGCGCCATCGCCGAGGAGCCGGTCGGCCTCGTGGGCCGGTAGAATCCCGAGCGTTCCGGTCAGGATTCCGCTGACCGCCCGACCCGCAACCCGGAGCTGAAGCGATGGCCGTCGTCTCGTCGGTACTCGATCTCATCGGCAACACGCCCCTCGTGGACGTCAGCGCGCTCAGCCCCAACCCCGACGTGCGCATCCTCGCCAAGCTCGAGAGCCAGAACCCCGCCGGCTCGGTGAAGGACCGCATCGCCGCCAAGATGATCGAGGAAGCCGAGGCCGACGGCACCCTGACCCCGGGCCGCACCATCATCGAGCCGTCCTCGGGCAACACCGGCATCGCCCTGGCCATGATCGCCCAGCTCAAGGGCTACCCGATCAAGATCGTCCTCCCCGAGAACGTGTCGGTCGAGCGCCGCCAGCTGCTCGAGATCTTCGGCGCCGAGCTGATCATGTCGCCCGGCGCCGAGGGGTCCAACGGGGCCGTGCGGCGCGCCCAGATCCTCGCCGACGAGCACCCCGAGTGGGCCTTCCTCTACCAGTACGCCAACGAGGCCAACCCCCGTGCCCACTACGAGGGCACCGGCCCCGAGATCTGGCGCGACTGCCCCGAGATCACCCACTTCGTGGCCGGCCTCGGCACCAGCGGCACCCTGCTCGGCGTGGGGACCTACCTCAAGGAGCAGAACCGCGAGATCAAGGTGATGGCGGTCGAGCCGCCCTCAGGGGAGCGGGTCGAGGGCCTGCGAAGTCTCGAGGACGGCTACATCCCGCCGGTGTACGACAAGTGGGGTGGCAACGAGCTGCTCGACGGCAAGCGCATCGTGCGGCCCAAGGAGTCCATCGAGTGGATGCGCCGCCTCACCTCCGAGATGGGCATCTTCGCCGGCATCTCCTCCGGTGCGGCCCTCGCCGGCGCCGCCCGGGTGGCCGAGCGCCTCGAGACGGGCACGATCGTGTTCGTGGTCTGCGACGGCGGCTGGAAGTACCTCTCCACCGGCGCCTGGACGGACGACATCGACGAGGTCGTCCGCCGCGCCGAGCAGATAATTTACTTCTAGGGCGTCCCCACTAGCGTCGGACCGGATGGCTGCCGACCGCTTGCGTCCGATCGGCATGTTCGACTCGGGCTTCGGGGGGCTCACGGTCGCCAGGGCGGTGATCGACCTGCTGCCGGGGCAGGACCTCGTGTACTTCGGGGACACCGGGCGCTACCCCTACGGGCCGCGGGACCTCGACGAGGTGCGGGGGTTCGCCCACCAGATCAGCGCCATGCTGCTGGCCGAGCACGGGGTCGGCGCCATCGTCGTGGCCTGCAACACCGCGTCCGCCGCCGCGCTCGACGAGCTGCAGGCCGACGTCGCGGTCCCGGTCGTCGGGGTCATCGAGCCGGGCGCCCGGGCGCTGGTGCAGGCCACCCGCAACGGGCGGGTCGGCGTGATCGGCACGGTGGGCACGATCGCCTCCGGCGCCTACCAGCGGGCCGTGGCCAAGGCCTGTGCCGACGCCGGCCGTGACGACGTGGTCCTCACGTGCGCCGCGTGCCCGGGGTTCGTGGAGTTCGTCGAGCGGGGTGAGACCGAGAGCGACCAGGTCCACGTCCTCGCCGAGCGTCTGCTGGCCCCGGTGGTCGAAGCCGGCGTCGACACCCTGTTGCTCGGGTGCACGCACTATCCGTACCTCGCCCGTACCATCGGCGACGTGATGGGCCGCGACGTCGTCCTGGTGTCGTCGGCCGACGAGACCGCCTTCGAGGTGCGCTCGCTGCTGCTCGGCGACCGGCCCGCCTCCTCGTCCCCCGGCACGCACCGCTGGATCTCGTCGGGCAACGTGGCCCACTTCGCCGAACTGGGCCGGCGCCTCCTCGGCCCCGAGCTCGCCGGCGCCGAAGCCTGGAGCTGGTCGTGAGCGTGGTGGGGGAGTCGGTGGCCGACGGACCGCTGAGCATCACCGTGCTGGGCTGCTCGGGCACCTACGCCGCCGTGGACGGTGCCTGCAGCGGCTACCTGGTCCGGGGGCGGGGAACCACCGTGTGGATGGACACCGGGCCCGGGACCCTCGCCAACGTGCAGCGCCACACCGCGTTCGCCGACATCGACGCCGTCGTGATCAGCCACTGCCACCCGGACCACTGGACCGAGCTACCGGTGCTCCGCAACGTCCTGAAGTACGTCATCCACCGGTCAGCGGTGCCCGTGCACGGCACCGCCGAGACGCTGGCCATGGCCGAGGCCGCCACCCACGACGGCCTGGCCCCGACCTTCGACTGGCACGTGATCCGGGACCACTCGACCACCGACATCGGCGTCCTGCGCTTCTCGTTCTCCCGGACCGATCACCCGGTCGAGACCCTGGCGGTGCGGGTCGAGGACACCACGACGGGTGACGTGCTGGTGTACTCGTCCGACACCGGCCCCGGGTGGTCCGTGTCGGCCTTCGGCGGTGATGTCGACCTGTTCGTCTGCGAGGCCACCCTCACCACCGACGAGGAGGGCCTCGCCCCGCACATCAGCGCCCGGGAGGCCGGCGCCATGGCGGCTGCGGCCGGCGTGCGCCGCCTCGTCCTCACCCACCACTGGCCCGGCGGCGACGTCGAGGCCCAGCGGGCCGCCGCCGAGGTCACCTTCGGCCGGCCCGTCGAGCTCGCCACCATCAACGAGAGGTTCACCCTGTGACCGACGCCCCCACCACCCGCCACGACGGCCGCCAGGTCGACGAGTTGCGGCCCATCAGCTTCCAGCGCGACTTCACCGAGATGGCCGCCGGGTCGGTCCTCGTCACCTTCGGGCGGACCAAGGTCCTCTGCACCGCCTCGATCGACGAGAAGGTGCCGCGTTGGATGAAAGGCAAGGGCGAGGGCTGGGTCACCGCCGAGTACTCGA
Organism: Acidimicrobiales bacterium; assembly: GCA_016794585.1. NCBI lineage: Bacteria > Bacillati > Actinomycetota > Acidimicrobiia > Acidimicrobiales > Acidimicrobiales bacterium. The sequence goes on along the minus strand of JAEUJM010000035.1, from coordinate 8,419 downwards.
TGCTCCCCGGCTCCACCGACGATCGCGTGCGTCGCGAGGTGAAGGAGGGGCGCCCGTCCGGTCGCACCCAGGAGATCCAGCGGCTCATCGGTCGTTCGTTGCGCTCGGTGTGCGACATGGCGAAGCTGGGCGAGCGCCAGGTCATTGTCGACTGCGACGTGCTCCAAGCCGACGGCGGGACTCGCACCGCTTCGATCTGCGGCGGCTACGTGGCCCTGCACGACGCGCTCAGCCGAGTCGTGCAACAAGGGGCCATCAGCTCGCATCCGCTGACCGAGGCGTGCGCCGCCATCTCCGTCGGGATCATCGACGGCGTGCCCATGCTCGACCTGCCCTACGTGGAGGATTCCCGGGCCGAGGTCGACATGAACGTGGTCATGACCGAGTCCGGCCGCTTCATCGAGGTCCAGGGCACGGCCGAGGGTGCCGCGTTCAGCCGGGAAGAGCTCGACCGCCTGCTCGACCTCGCCCAGGGCGGCATCGGCCGGATCACGGCGCTCCAGACCGAGGCCCTCGCCGAGCCGCCGGCGCCGCGCCAGTCGTGAGGCTGGTCCTCGCCACCGCCAACCGGGACAAGGTCGCGGAGATCGCGGTCATCCTGGGTGACGGCGTCGAGCTGGCCCCGCGGCCGGACACCGTGCCCGACGTCGTCGAGGACGCCGACACCCTCGAGGGCAACGCTCGCCTCAAGGCGGTCGCCATCGTGGAGGCCACCGGCGAGCCCGCGGTGGCCGACGACACCGGCCTCGAGGTGGACGCCCTCGACGGTGCGCCGGGCGTCTACTCGGCCCGCTTCGCCGGCGAGGACGCCACCTACGCCGACAACGTGGCCAAGATGCTCGAGTCGCTCGCCGACCACCCCGACCCCGCCGAGCGCACGGCCCGCTTCCGCACGGTGGCGCTGGTCCGCTTCCCCGACGGACGCGAGGTGATCGCCGAGGGCGTCGTGGACGGCACCATGGCCACCGAGGCCCGCGGCGCCGCCGGCTTTGGTTACGACCCGCTGTTCATCCCCGCCGAGGGCGACGGCCGCACCTTCGCCGAGATGACCCCCGACGAGAAGCACGCGGTCTCCCATCGAGGCCGCGCCTTCCGCGCCCTCCGCGACGCCCTCACCGAGCGCTAGAGGAGATCTTGTTTCTTCTCACAGTTTCTTGTCACAGGAGTGAGGTGAACGGCGTCTAGAGCACGACCGGGTCAGAACTGGAGCGGGAGAGCGGTGGACGAGGAGGACGAGTTGTTCCGCACGCTCTACCCCTCGCTGCGCCGTTTCGCCGCGGTCGTCGGCCCCTACGAGGTCGACCCGGACGACCTCGTGCAGGATGCGGTGGCCCGGGCATTGAGCCGCGGGCCTCTGACCTCACTCGACCAGCCGGCGGCCTATCTACGCCGCACGATCCTCAACTTGGCCAAGGACCGTCGCCGCAGCTTCGCTCGGTGGCGCTCAGCAGCGGCACGCCACGGCGCCGCGGAGGTGGGCGACGCCGACCCGTACCCGTCCGACCTCTCGATCCTGCTGTCTCTTGATCCAGGCGACCGGGCCGTGCTCTTCCTCGCGTTCGTCGAGGGGTTGCCCTTCGAGGAGGTGGCGTCTGCCCTGGGCTGCACCCCGGCGGCGGCGCGCCAGCGCTCGACCCGAGCTCGTCGACGCCTGCGAGTGGCGGCGGGAGACGAGACATGAGCGCGACGCGAACCTTCGAGCGGCTCGCCGAGCGGGGCACGCCTCGAGGTGCCGACGCTGTGCTCCGGGCGGCTCGCGTCGGGTCGAACGCCGAGGTGCACGCCGGTCGGCGCTGGCCGGTCCGCGTCGTACTGGTCGGCGTCGCCGCCGTGTTCGTACTGGTGGTGGCCGTGGCGTTGCGCGGCGGGAACGAGGACAGCGGGCCGGTCGACACCGGCCCGGGGACCGGTTACCTCTTCGGCGAGCCCACCGACACGACACTCATCATCAACACGGGCTTCGGTTCGCTCGTTGCGCTCGACCTCGACACCGGTATGGCGCGGCAGTACGACGACATCGCAGTTCGGCCTCGGGAGATCTTCCTCCAGTCGATCGATCAGATCGGGGACGAGGTCGTCTACCAGGGTGACGACGGTCCGATCGCAATGCCCCTCGACCTCGAAGGCGCTCCGCGTCTGGTTGCGCCGTCGTACTACTACCTCGCGTCCGGCAACCCCGATCGCCTGTGGCTGGTGCAGCAGGACAACACCGTGTCCGAAGTGACGGTTGACGGGGTGACGACGGTGCCTTCCACCCAAGTACCCCAGGCGAGTAGCTCGGGCACCGTGTCTCCGAACGTAGGCGTAGCCGAGGGCCTTGCCCTGCCCGGGCCCTTTGCGGATGGTCCCGGGCCCCAATACTGGAGTCCGGTGAGCGGGGATCTCGTGGACCTTCCCGATGCGGAGACCATGGCAGCTCGAGGGTCGACGCTCGTGACCGGCTGGCCCTCATCCATCGCCGTCGTCCCTGATGGGGGATCAGTGGACATCGACCCCGATCTCTTCGCTTGGGCGGTTGCGGTTTCACCGGATGAGCAGACCGTCGCCGTGTGGTCTCGCTCGGAGGAGGACTCCGAGTGGGCTCTGGTTCTCGTCGACGCCCACACGGGGCACTGGCGATCGATCCCCGGTGGGCCGGGGTTCGATGCCACTGGTCTCGCTTGGACCGACGACGGCTCCTGGGTCTTTGCGCTCGGCGACGGCGCCGTCTACGGATACCGAATGGGGACGCCGTCGGGACTGGTGGTCCACACCCAGTCGATCATCGGTGGCGGACCGCTCGCGGTGGAGCGCAGCGACGGTCCGCAGCTTGCCGCCGCCGATCCGATTCCCTGCCCGGAGCGCACGGAGTCCGTCCCGTCGCCCGACGAGACGATCGTGCAGGCGGCGCCTGACGGTGGTCTACCCATGCCAACGGTCGACGTCGAGGTGCCGATCACCTCAGCGACTCCGTGCCTCATTCGCCGGGGTGGTTGATCGTCGCCGCACTCGTGAGTTCGGCCACCTGGACCGAGTCGCTCGTGGCACCACGCTGCGTGCTCGTATCCCGGTTCCTTGGCGGCGAACGACGCATTCGGAGGAAATAGCCCCCCGAATCCGACAGTCATTTCCTCCAATGAACCTGGATCGGGCACCCGTCGCCACCGAGCGTGAGATCGAGCACGTCCGGCGGCCCAACCTCGCCGGACCTCTGCCGGCTTGCAGCACCACGGCCACGTGAGTCGACCCCGTGTCCCCACCCTTCACACTTGGCGCCGTGCGTCTCGCTGACGCAGAAGTCTCACCAACCACGGAGGTCGACGGGCCAGCGGTCGATGACGTCGTCGCCGTCGACCAGCCAGAGCTGTTCATGGAGGGCGATGGTGGGGTCGACGTGGGCGGGGACGAGGCGGACGCGGTCGCCGACGTCCCAGGAGTGGCCCTCGTGGGGGATGAAGACCACGTGCTCGTCCGAGCAGTAGAGGACGTCGGCGCCGTCGATGGACGGGTCGCCGTGGTCCATGCCCATCGACTTGAGGCCGGCGTCGCAGATGGCCACCCGGTCGTTCACCGAGATCACGGTGGCCCACAGGTGCAGCGCCTGGCGGAAGGGGAGGCCGAGCTTGGCGTACTCGGTGTCCATCAGCGTGTACGAGCCCGCCTGCACCTCGGTGACGAGGGTGTTGAGGTCGTAGGTGCCGGTGCCGGCGCCCGAGATGACGTCGCCGCCGACGTCGGCGTACGCACGGGCGAGGCGGGCCATCGCCACCTCGAGGAGCTCGATGCGGCTGGCGCGGTCGGGGTTGAGCGACACGTGGCCCTCGTAGCCCATGACGCCGCGGACCTCGAGGCCCTGCGCCCGGGCGAAGTCAGCCAGGAAGCCGGCGTCGTCGGGCTCGCACCCGCAGCGGAAGCCGTTGTTCACGTCGATGAGCACCTCGCGCACGCCGCCCGCCGCGGCCGCCAGCACGGTGGGCTCGCTGTCCACGGCCACGGTGATGCGGGCGGTGCCGGCCGCGACCAGCGCCCCCAGGCGCCGGGCGTCGAGCACCTCGTTGGCCAACAGCAGGTCCTCGCCGAGGCCGGCCGCCGCCATGCCCTCGCACTCCCGGACGGTGGCGCAGCAGAACGTCCGGTGGCCGGCGTCGTGCAGGCGACGGGCCAGCGAGGTCGACTTGAAGGCCTTCACGTGCGGTCGCAGCGCCGGCCCCGGGCGGGCTGCGGCCATCGTCGCCACGTTGTGCTCGAAGGCGGCGGCGTCGACCAGCAGCGCCGGCGTGGTCAGTTCGTTCACGTGCACCGCCCGCACCGTAACGACCGCCTGTTCTGGCCGCGAGATCTCGTTCGTGGCAACAGGGGGCCGCGGCCAGAACGGAGATCCTTGGTTCTGGCCGCGGAATCTCGTTCGTGGCAACAGGGGGCCGCGGCCAGAACGGAGATCCTTGGTTCTGGCCGCGGAATCTCGTTCGTGACGACAGATGGCCGCGTCCAGAACGGGCAGGTCAGGGGCCGTAGATGGTGCGCAGGACGGCCATGGCGTCGGCGACGACCTCCTCGTCGCTCATGGCTTCCACCTGCTCGGCGTAGGCGGCGGCGTTGAAGCCCAACAAGATGGGCTCGCCGGTGACCTTGGCCATGTTCACCCACTCGGCCCAGCGGCCGTCGCCGTCCGGGCTCACCCAGCCGATGAGGTCGGCGTCGGCGTCCCAGAAGACCTCCGGGAAGCGCAGGTAGGTCTTGTCCAGCAGGCCCATGCCAATGCGCTCGATGGCGGTGGCCTTGGCATCGGGAAGGGGTGGCTCGAAGGCGATGGTCCCCGCCTTGAGCACCCCGAGGGGGACGGTGACCACGACGTGGTCGGCCTCGTAGGTGGAGTCGTCGCCGATCGTGACCACCACGCCGCCGTCGACGACCGCCACCTCCTCGACCGGCGCCCCGAGGTCGATCGCCAACCCCTCGGCCAGTCCGTCGACGAGCTGGACGTAGCCGTCGGGGAACACGACGTCGCCGCCGTCGTAGCCCTCGCCCTCTTCCCACCACCAGGTGGACAGCTCGCCGAGGCCGCCGGCGTACTCACCCTCGATGCTGGTGTTCAGGTAGTGGGTCAGTACCAGGAGGTCGTCGTCCGAGAGGTCGAGATCGGCTGCGGCCGCCCACACCACGTCGGCGAGGGGGCCGTCCTCGGCCTGTTCCTCGGCAGCGGTTGCGGCGACCTCCATCACCGAGTCGAAAGCCGCTTCGGCGGTGGCGTACTGGGTGTCGGTGAGCTCGACGCCGTCGGGGGCGTACTCGGGCTCGTTGTCATAGTCGGTCGGGTCCGAGCGCTCGACGCCCAGCTCGTCGGCGAGGGCCGTGAGCGGATTGCCGTCGGTGCCGTGGATCCACGAGGCGCCGAGGTCGAGCGGCACCCCCAGGGTGTCGACGGTGAAGGTCCGTCCGCCCATCCGGTCGCGCCCTTCGACGACGGTGACGTCGTAGCCGAGGTCGTCCAGTGCCCGAGCGGCGCCGAGCCCCGCCATCCCCGCGCCGATCACCAGGATGCGGGCGCCTTCCTCGGCGACCGAATCGACCGCGTCGGCGGCCGCTCGTCCCGACTCGAGGGCCCCGTGGACGGTGGCGGGGTTCGCCACCGACGTGGCCTCGCCGGCGAAGAACAGGCGGTCGCCGACCGGGGCGGCGAGGGCGCGGCGGTCGTCGGGCGAGCTGTCCACGGCGAGGAACGAGTAGGAGCCACGGGCGAACGGGTCGGCCCGCCAGCGCGTGACCACCCAACCGTCCGGTTCGGGCACCGCCGAGCCCGTCGCCCCGCCGCCGTCCTGCTCGGCCGCGCCGTCGGCGTCCTCGACCTCGTCGCCGCCGCCCGGGGCGCACCCGGGGACGGCGGCGTAGAGCACAAGGAGTGCCGATCCCTTCAGGACGGTGCGGCGGCTGATCGGCATCGTGCGGGCGAGAGGACTCGAACCTCCAAGGGCTTTCGCCCACCGGGACCTAAACCCGGCGCGTCTTCCAATTCCGCCACGCCCGCGGACGACTCGCACGGTACCGGTATCCTCCACCGCCATGCAGCCCTCACCGCTCGTCGGCCAGATGGCCGGCTTCGATCCGTCCAACGAGATCTACAACCGCCTCCTGAAGGAGCGGATCGTGTTCCTCGGCACCGAGGTCAACGACACGATCGCCAACACCCTCACGGCGCAGCTGCTGTACCTCGAGGGCCAGGACCCCGACAAGGACGTCTGGCTCTACATCAACTCCCCGGGGGGTTCGGTCACCGCGGGCATGGCCATCTACGACACCATGCAGTTCATCTCGCCCGACGTCGGCACCATCTGCATGGGCCTCGGCGCCTCGATGGGCCAGTTCCTGCTCTGCGCCGGCGCCCCCGGCAAGCGCTACGCCCTGCCCCACGCCCGGGTGATGATGCACCAGCCCTCGGGCGGCATCCAGGGCCAGGCGGCCGACATCGCCATCCAGGCCGAGCAGATGGTGTACACGAAGAAGCTCCTCGCCGAGCGCATCGCCTTCCACACCGGCCAGCCGGTCGAGCAGATCACCGCCGACTCCGAGCGCGACCGTTGGTTCACCGCGGCCGAGGCGGCCGAGTACGGCATCATCGATCACGTGATCGGCCACCGCGGCGACATGTCCGCGGCCAACGCGGCCGCCGCCGACAAGAAGTAGCCACTCACCCCGGCCCCGGCCCCGCTGGACCGCTCGCCCGGTCGACCGCGGACAGGTTGTCCATGGCTGGTGGGATCGGTCGCCGCTGACGCGCGTCCGCTTCAACGGCACCGGCCGAGCCCCCGTCGCCCGGCGCGGGGCCGTCCGCGGCTCAGCCGGGGGCGAGGGTCGTGGGGGTCGACGTGGTGGCCGTCGTGTCCGGGGTGACCGCGACGGTGGTCGCCACCGACGGCGGAGGCACCACGCCTGGTGTCGTGGTGGGCGGCGCCGAGGTCACGGGCTCGAGCACGATCCCGCACTCGGCCTGCGCGTACGCGTCGATGCGAGCTTGCGCCTCGTCGGTGGGTTGCGCGTCCGCCAGCCGGGCGATGGCGTCCTCGTCGCCCTGCGAGGCGGCGATCACGTCGTCGACGTAGGCGAAGCGGGCCTCGACGTCGGCGCTGATCTCCTCGGGGGCGCTCGCCTCGATGTCGTCGAGCAGCTGGGCGATGCGCTCGACCTCGGCCTCGTCGGCGACGTTCAGGTCGAAGGCCTGGGTGCCCGTGTTGAACTCGGTGAGCTTGGCGCAGAAGGTGGCCTTGTCCGGCTGCGCCTCGTCGTCGCCCGACGAGCACGCGGTCGAGACCCCGGCCAGCAGGAGCAGTGCCGCGGCGGCCAGCACACACCTCGCGACCGGCCGGCGGCGGGGGGCGCTCATGCGCGGGCGGCCTCGGCGCGGGCCCGCAGGTCGGCGACCGCATGGCCCAGACCTTCGGGGTCGCGGTAGAGGGCGCTGCCGGCCACGAGGACGTTCGCACCGGCGGCCGCCGCCGCCGCCACCGTGGAGGGCCCGATGCCGCCGTCGACCTCGACGTCCACGTCGAAGCCCGACTCGAGCACGAGCCGACGGGTCTCGGCGATCTTCGGCTCCATGGTGGCGATGTAGGACTGGCCCCCGAATCCCGGGTTCACCGTCATCACCAGCACCAGGTCGACGAGGTCGAGCACGTGGGCGAACGCGGAGACCGGTGTCGCCGGGTTGACCGCCACCGCGGCCTTGGCGCCGAGCTCGGCGATGTTGCCCAGCGTGCGGTGGAGATGGGGGCAGGCCTCGGTGTGCACGATGAGGCGCTCGCAGCCCGCTTCGACGTAGCGCGCCGCGAGCTCGTCGGGCTGCTCGACCATGAGGTGGGCCTCGAAGGGGACCGTGACGTGGGGGCGGAGCGAGGCGATGACGTCGGGGCCGAAGGTGAGGTTGGGGACGAAGCGCCCGTCCATCACGTCGAACTGGATGCGGTCGACCCCTGCTTCCTCGAGGGACCGGCACTCCTCGCCCAGGCGGGAGAAGTCGGCGGGAAGCACCGACGGAGCGATGAGGACGGGGCGATCGTCGGCCATGGGCGTCGAGGCTAGTGGCGCGTTCGGGCCGCCAGCGGGTCCCGGGACCGGACCGGACGAGTCCCGATGCGGTCCGGCTCCGAGGCACCCCTGGTACCGTCGCCGCCGTGCTCCGTCCGCCCTGGATCCTGCGCAGGTACGCGGCCGTGCTCGTGCTCCTGGGGTCGGTCACCGCCGCCTCGACCGTGGAACCGGCGCCGGCCCGTGCGCAGTCGGCACCGGGTGGGGTGCCCCCGGCTGAGGCCGCCGAACCGGAACTGCCTCCTGGACCACTGGTGGGCGACTTCGACGGCGACGGGGTCGACGACCAGCTCTGGTACGGCGTGGCGGACTCGCCGGACCACACCTGGTACGGCGGCCGCGATCGAGCGTTCTCCGGACG
>JAEUJM010000034.1 GCA_016794585.1 Acidimicrobiales bacterium | reverse complement strand
CGCTCGAGTCGGGGGAGCAGGGCTGATGGGCTACCTCGACGGATTCGGCGTCACGATCAAGAAGTGGCTCGGTCCGGGCACCGACTCCGGGCGACGCGTCACGCTGCAGTACCCCGAGCAGACCCGCCCGAAGCCCGAGCGCTTCCACGGTCGTCACGTGCTCAACCGCTACGACGACGGCATGGAGAAGTGCATCGGGTGCGAGCTCTGCGCGGGCGTGTGCCCGGCGCGCTGCATCTACGTGCGTGGCCGCGACAACGACCCGGACGACCCGACCTCGCCGGGTGAGCGCTACGGCTTCATCTACGAGATCAACTACCTGCGCTGCATCCACTGCGACCTGTGCGTCGAGGCCTGCCCCACCGAGGCCATCACCGAGTCGAAGCTGTTCGAGTTCTCGTTCACCAGCCGCCAGGACGCCATCTACACCCGCGACGAACTGCTCGTGGACGACGAAGGTCAGCCCCAGAAGCTGCCCTGGGAGGACTGGCGCCCGGGCGACGACGACAACACGTCGGCCTGGATGCGTGCCACCGCCCCGGCGGGCAACGCCAACTACGTGGGCCGCGTGGCCTGGGCCGGCGAGCTGGGCTACGGCGTGCGCGCCCCCGAGCAGGGCCAGTTGGCCGACCTGCCCGAGCCGCCCGCCGAGACGACCGAGGACGGCCACGACGACCACGACCACGGCGACCACGACGGGGGGCACCACTGATGATGGAGGTGTTCGTGTTCGTGGTGGCCGCCGGCATCGTGCTCGCCGGCGCGCTCGGGGTGATCGCCTCGAAGAACCCGGTGCACGCCGCCCTCTCGCTGGTGGCCACGCTCTTCGGCATCGCCGTGCTCTTCATCGCCCAGGACGCCCAGTTCCTGGCCGCGGTGCAGGTGATCGTCTACGCCGGCGCCATCGTCGTGTTGTTCCTGTTCGTACTCATGCTGCTCGGCGTCGACCAGGCCGAGGACCTCAGCGTCGACCCGCTGGTGGGCCAGCGGCCCCTGGCCGCCATCGTCGGCGTGGCCGGTGCCGCCCTGCTTCTCGTCGCCATCTTCGTCGGCGACACCCCGGCCCCCGGTGCCAAGGCCGCCACCGAGGCCATCTCGGACACGGTCGCCAACATCAACCAGCTCGGCACGGTGCTCTTCACCGACTACGTGCTGGCCTTCGAGATCACCGCCATCCTGTTGACCATCGCCGTGGTCGGCGCCGTGGCGCTGTCGCGTCGGGCCGACGACGACGCTGCTGACAGCGAGGAGGTGGGCTGATGCTGGCCGCCATCGAGGTGACCCCGCAGTGGTACCTGGCCCTCGGGGCCGTGCTGTTCGCCATCGGCGCCTTCGGCCTGCTGGTGCGCCGCAACCCCCTGGTCATGTTCATGTGCGTCGAGCTCATGCTGAACGCGGTGAACCTCACCTTCGTGGCCTTCGGCACGCTGCTGGGCGACATCGGCGGCCAGGTCGTCGTGTTCTTCGTGCTCGTGGTGGCCGCCGCCGAGGTGGTGGTCGGCCTCGGGCTCATCGTGGCCATCCTGCGTAGGCGCCCCGGCGCCACCGCGGACGACCTGTCGGCGCTGAAGGGCTGAGGGCGAACAGATGCTCGACTACGTCTGGTTGATCCCTGCGCTGCCGCTGGCCGGGTTCCTGGTGCTGCTCCTCGGAGGCCAGCGCCTCAAGGAGCCGTGGCCCGGCATCATCGGCACCATCACGGTCGGGGCCTCGTTCCTCGTCACCGCCGCCGTCTTCTTCGACCTCCAGAGCCAGCCGGTCGACGAGCGCACCGTCGTCGACGTGCTCTACACCTGGCTGCCCGTCGGCGGCCTGCACGTGGACGTGGCCACCCTGGCCGATCCCCTGTCGATCAGCATGTGCATGTTCGTCACGGGCATCGCCGCCCTGATCCACGTGTACTCGATCGGGTACATGCACGGCGACGCCAAGTTCGGGCGCTTCTTCCTCTACCTGAACCTGTTCGTCTTCTCGATGCTCGTGCTGGTGCTCGGCAACAGCCTCCTGCTCACCTTCGTGGGCTGGGAGGGCGTCGGCCTGTGCTCGTACTTCCTGATCTCGTTCTGGTTCACCGAGGAGGCCAACGCGGTCGCCGGCAAGAAGGCCTTCGTCACCAACCGCATCGGTGACTTCGGCTTCATGCTCGCCATCTTCCTCACCTTCCAGACCGTCGGCACGCTGGCCTACGAGGAGATCCTCCCCGCCGCCGGCTCGATGACCACGACCACGGTCACCGCCATCGCCGCCCTCCTCTTCATCGGTGCCGTGGGCAAGTCCGCCCAGATCCCGCTCTACGTCTGGCTGCCCGACGCCATGGCGGGCCCCACCCCGGTCTCGGCCCTCATCCACGCCGCCACCATGGTCACCGCCGGCGTCTACCTGATGATCCGCATCAACCCGATGCTGGCGGTGTCGGCCGACTGGCTGCCCACCGGCATCGCGGTGATCGGCGCGGCCACCGCACTCCTGGCCGCCACCATCGCCATCGGCCAGAACGACATCAAGAAGGTCCTGGCGTACTCCACGGTCAGCCAGCTCGGCTTCATGTTCGTGGCCATCGGGTCGGGCGCCTACATCGCCGCCGCCTTCCACATGATCACCCACGCCTTCTTCAAGGGCCTCATGTTCCTCGCCGCCGGCTCGGTCATCCACGGCATGCACGACGAGCAGGACATGCGCAAGATGGGCGGGCTGCGCAAGAAGATGCCGATCACCTTCATCACCTTCCTGATCGGCTGGCTGGCCATCGCCGGCATCCCCCCGTTCGCGGGCTTCTGGTCGAAGGACGAGATCCTGGTCTTCGCCTGGCAGGAGCACGGCCCGGTGCTCTGGGCCGTCGGCGTGCTCACCGCGCTGCTCACCGCCTTCTACATGAGCCGCCTGATGTTCCTCACCTTCTTCGGCAAGCCCCGCTGGGGCGAGGGCACCGACCAGCCCGACCTGCACCCGCACGAGTCGCCGCCCACCATGACGGTCCCGCTTTTCCTCCTGGCGGTCTTCTCGGCCGGCGCCGGCATCTTCAACCTGCCCTTCTCGACGAACTTCAAGTTCCTCGAGGTCTGGCTCGAGCCGGTGGTCGAGGGCGCCGAGGCCCACCTCACCGTGTCGGGCGCCGAGCAGTTCCTCTTGGCCGGTATCTCGGTCGTCGCCGCCCTGATCGGCATCTTCGTGGCCTACCGCACCTACCTCGCCCACAAGATCGACGCCAAGGTCTTCGACAAGGAGATCCTCGCCCGGGCCTGGCACATCGACGAGGGCTACGCCGCCGTCGTCAGCGGCCCCGGCACCTGGGCCTTCAACGCGATGGTCTTCTTCGACACCCGCGTCATCGACGGCGCCGTCAACGGCGTCGCCACGGTGGTGCGGGGCAGCTCGATGGGCCTGCGCCGCCTCCAGAGCGGCTACCTGCGCAACTATGCGCTGGGGGTGGCCATCGGCGCCGTGCTCCTCCTCGCCTGGCTCCTCACGAGGGCGGGGATCTGATGCTCGCGACCGCGGCGTCCGCCGCCACCGAAGCCAGCCCGTCGTTCCCGCTGCTCACCGCCCTGGTGCTGCTGCCCGGCCTCGGCGCGCTCGTCGTCGCCCTGCTGCCGCGGCGCCGGCCCGAGCTCGTCCGCCTCACGGCCGTGCTGTTCGCCGCGGCCACCGGTGCCCTCACCCTCTGGCTGCTGGCCGCCTTCGAGACGGGCGGGGCGGGCTTCCAGTTCACCACCCAGCACACGTGGATCGCCGACCTCGGGATCTCGTGGCACCTGGGCGTCGACGGCATCTCGCTGCTGCTCGTGGTGCTGACGGGGATCCTGTTCCCCATCGCCATGCTGGGCACCGCCCCGCACCACGACCCCAAGCCCTACTACGCCTGGCTGCTGGTGCTCGAGGCCGGCTGCCTCGGTGTGTTCCTGGCGCTCGACCTGTTCGTGTTCTTCGTGTTCTTCGAGATCGTGCTGGTCCCGATGTACTTCCTCATCGGCGGCTGGGGCCACGGCAACCGGGTCTACGCGGCGCTGAAGTTCTTCCTGTTCACGATGTTCGGCTCGGCGCTGATGCTCGTGGGCATCCTGAGCCTCGTCATCTTGAGCGCCAAGGCCACGGGCAACCCCATCACCTTCGACCTGATCGAGCTGGCCAACAGCCAGTCCATCGCCACGGTCACGGCCCGGTGGATCTTCCTGGCCTTCGCCCTCGCCTTCTCCATCAAGACGCCGCTGTTCCCGGTGCACACCTGGCTGCCCGACGCCCACACCGAGGCGCCCACCGCGGGCTCGGTGATCCTCGCCGGCGTCATGTTGAAGCTGGGCACCTACGGCTTCCTGCGCTTCGGGCTCTACCTCTTCCCCGAGGCCACGGTGTACTTCGCCCCGCTGCTGCTCACGCTCGGCACCATCGGCATCCTCTACGCCGCCGTCGTGGCCACCATGCAGAAGGACCTCAAGCGCCTGGTGGCGTACTCGTCGGTGGCCCACCTGGGCTTCATCGTCCTCGGCACCTTCGCCCTCACCCAGCAGGGCCTCACCGGCGGCGTGATGCAGATGGTCAACCACGGCCTCTCCACCGGCGCGCTCTTCCTTCTCGTGGGCTTCATCTACGAGCGGCGCCACACCCGCCAGATCTCCGAGCTCAAGGGCCTCCAGACCGCGGCCCCGGTGCTGGCCGCGTTCTTCACCGTGGTCATGTTCGCCTCCATCGGCCTGCCCGGCCTGAACGGCTTCGTGGGCGAGTTCCTCATCCTCACCGGCTCATTCCTCACCGCCCGGTGGTGGACGGTCGCCGCCGCCCTCGGGGTGATCCTCGCCGCCATCTACCTGCTCTGGGCCTACCAGCGGGTGTTCCACGGCCCCACCGACGACGCCAACCGCGACATGGGCGACCTGAAGGGCTGGGAGGCGCTGATCATGGTGCCGCTCATCGCCCTCATCGTCTTCCTCGGCGTGTACCCCAAGCCCGCCCTCGACCGCATCGACCCCTCGGTGTCCGAGCTGATCGCCCACGTCGAGGAGCACAGCGACTACCGCGAGCCCACCGTGGCCACCGCCGGCGCCGCCGTCGGCGCCGAGCTGATCGCCGCCAACCCGCCCGCTGAGGGCGAGCACGGCGAAGGCGAACACGGTGAGGAACAGGGCGACGAGCACGGGGAGGAGGGCGAATGACCACCACCCTCGCCAGCCTCGTCACCCTCGCCCAGGCCTCCGGCTCCGAGCTCAACGAGATCGCCACCCCGACCATCGACTGGTCGGCCCTGTGGCCGGGCATCTGCCTCGCCCTCGGCGGCATCCTGCTGCTCACCATCGCCTCGCTGGCCAAGCGCTGGCTCTTCGAGGGCTTCTACGCCCTGTTCACGGTGGCCGCCGGCCTCGCCGCCATCGCCACCGCCATCCCGCTGTGGCACGAGGTGCAGACCGGCGACGGGCCCTTCAGCGCCGTGGCCCAGGCCATCGGCGTCGACGGCTTCTCGGTCTACCTCACCATCGTCATCGCCAGCGCCGTGGTGCTCACCGCGCTGCTGGCCGACGGCTACCTCCGCCGCGAGGGGATGGACGGACCCGAGTTCTACGTCCTGATGCTGCTGTCGGCCTCCGGCGGCGTGGTGATGGCGTCGGCCAACGACCTCATCGTCATGTTCCTCGGTCTCGAGGTGCTGTCCATCAGCGTCTACGTACTGGCCGCGATGCACCGCAAGCGCGCCACCTCGCAGGAAGCGGGCATCAAGTACTTCGTCCTCGGGGCGTTCTCGTCGGCGTTCTTCCTCTACGGCATCGCCATGGTCTACGGCGCCACCGGCTCCACCAACATGGTGAAGATCTCGGCCTTCCTGGCCACCGAGGTGCCCCTCAGCGACGCCACCCTGCTGGTCGGCTTCGCCTTCCTGCTCGTGGGCTTCGGCTTCAAGATCGCCGCCGTCCCGTTCCACAGCTGGACCCCCGACGTCTACGAGGGCTCGCCCACGCCGGTGGTCGCCTACATGGCCTCGGGCGTCAAGGTGGCGGGCTTCGCAGGGCTCATCCGGGTCTTCTCGCTGACCTTCGCCACGTACGCCACCGACTGGCAGCCCATCCTCTACGCGCTGGCGGTGCTGACCCTCGTGGTCGGCTCGGTGCTGGCCGTGGTGCAGACCGACGTCAAGCGCATGCTGGCCTACTCGTCGATCAACCACGCCGGCTTCATCCTGCTCGGCGTGGTGGCCGCTTCCGCCCAGGGCACGTCGGCGTCGCTGTTCTACCTGGCCGCCTACACCTTCATGGTGGTGGGCACCTTCGGGGTCATCACCGTGGTCAGCCGCAAGGGCGACGAGCTCACCAAGCTCGACGACTTCAAGGGCCTCGGCGGCAGCCGCCCCGTGCTCGCCCTGGTCTTCACCATCTTCCTGCTGGCCCAGGCCGGCGTGCCCCTCACCTCGGGCTTCTTCGCCAAGTTCTACGTCCTCGAGGCCGCGGTCGAGTCCAGCTACTACTGGCTGGCGCTGATCGCCATGCTCACCGCGGTCGTCTCGGCCTTCCTGTACCTGCGCATCATCGTCTCGATGTACATGGGCGCGGCCGACGGCGACGACCCCCTGCCCGAGCTCGAGGGCCCCGAGGTCAAGGTGCCGGCGGCGGCGGGCCTGGCCCTCGCCATCTGCCTCGCTGTGACGGTGTTCGTGGGCTTCTTCCCCCAGCACCTGCTCGACCTCGCCAACGAGGCCATCCCCGTCCTCGTCGCCTCCGCCCCCTGATGTCCCGCCCCCCGTTCTGCCAGCACGAGCCTGTCGTGCAGAACAGGGTGGTGCTGGCAGAACGAGCAGTGTGCGGCCGGGAGGCGGGTGCACGATGACGGACTTCGGCGCGCTCACCCTCGAGCGGCGGGACGAGGTGGCGCTGATCACGCTGACCGCCGGCGACAACCGCTTCAACCCGACGTCGGTCACCGCCTGGAACGCCGCCCTCGACGAGGTGGAAGCCGACGAGTCCCTCGCCGCCCTCGTCACCACCGGGACGGACAAGTTCTATTCGAACGGCCTCGACCTCGACTGGATGGGGTCACTGCCCGACGAAGAGCGCGCGCAGTCGGGGCAGATGATCACCGACACCATCCGCCTGCTGGGCCGGTTGCTCAGCTTCCCGATGTACACCGTGGCCGCGATCAACGGCCACGCCTTCGCCGGCGGCGCCATGCTCACCCTCGCCCACGACGCCCGGGTGATGCGCACCGACCGGGGCTTCTGGTGCCTGCCCGAGGTGGACCTCGGCATGCCCCTCGCCCCCGGCATGACCGCCATCATCCAGGCCCGCCTCACCCCGCAGGTGGCCCACGAGGCCGTGCTGACCGGCCGGCGTTTCCCCGCCGACGAGGCGCAAGCCAAGGCCATCGTCGACGCCGTGGCCCCCGAGGACGAGGTGCTGCGCGACGCCATGGCCCTGGCCGTGACCCAGGCCGCCCGCGGCCGGTCGTCCATCGGCCAGCTCAAGCAGGACCTCTACGGGCCGGCGCTGGCCGTCATGGCCGAGGGCGCTCTGCCCTGAGCCGCTCGGGCGGGTCGGTGTTCAGCCCATCCGGCTGACGATGATCGCCACCGAGACGGCCATGCCGGCCAGGACCGCCGTGCCGGTGCCGAGGATGGCGGTGACGATGATGGCCAGCTGACGCTTCGACTCCTTCTGGAACGCCGCCTCGGACTGGGCGATCCGCGCCTCCAATGCCGCCACGGCCAGCTGGAGCTGCATCACCTGCCCGCCGAGATCGGTCCGTAGGTCGCTGCTCAGATCGGTCATCTCTCCTCGGAGGGTGCTCGCCAGACCGGCCATGCGGCCGGTGAGGTCGTTGCGGAGGTCGGCCATCTGGCCGGTGAGGTCGTTGCGGAGGTCGGCCATCTGGCCGGTGAGGTCGCCGCGGAGGTCGGCCATCTGGCCGGTGAGGTCGCCGCGGAGGTCACCCATCTCCCCGCGTAGCTCGCCGCGGGTCACCGAGAGCTCGGCTCGCAGGAAGTCCCGGGTGATGGGCTCATCCCCCTCTCGGGCGGGGAACTCGGCGAGGAAGGCTTCGGTCACGTCGGGTCCAAGGCGATCGACGAACTCGGTGTACAGGATGCTTCGGTGCTGGGCCGACAGTGCCATTCGCTCGACTCCGTGGTCGGGTGGGTGGTTGCCGGGGAAGCGGGGGTACCTTACCGCTCGGCGGCGGCACCGCTCCAGGGTTCGGCCCCCCTGCACCCTGAGGAGCGCTACCTGGTCGTAGCGGCGACCCGCTTGGCCACGACGGTGCCCTGCCCAGCCGTCACCGGCTTCGTGCGCCGCGGCTTAGCCACGCGGGGCCGCTCGGAGAGCGTCGAACCCGAGACCGTGCACGACCCGGCCGTCTCGGCGGATGTCGGCCCAGAGCGGGTCGTCGCCCGACCCCCTCCCGGCGGCCTCGTCGGGGCTCATCTCGAGCACCTCGACGGCGTTCCCCGTCAGGCGCCTCACCTGGCGGCGCCAGGATTCGAGTGACTCGGCCCAGGTTTCGTCGTCCTCGTCGATCTCGCGGGGCCGGACGACGACGACATCGATGTCGCTCTCGGCGGTCGCCTCCCGGCGGGCGAACGAGCCGAAGACGATGACGCTCACCGGTGGATCGACGAGCTCCCCCGCGAACCGCCCCATGGCGTCAAGTACGGCATCGTGGGATCGGGTCAGCGCAAGCAGCGCCTGACTGGCGACGTGGTCACGGACCAGGAGGAACATCGCCGCCGGGGGCACGTCCCGCCGCTCGACGACGCCGAGCTCCACCAATCGAGGTAAGACCCGCGACGCCTGGGCCTGGCTCACGCCTGCGAGCTGGGCGACCGTGCGCAGGTTCAGCTCGGCGGTCGTCTCGACGAGGACGGCGAGCACCCGTCCCTGCACGCCGGGCACGATGGCCTCGATCGGTCGGCGGAAGTCGATGGCCGATGCTACCCCCGATAACTGCATAAATGGAAGCATTCTTTCATTTATGATCGCAAGACAGCCCGAGCCACTCACGAACGGGTCGGGCGTTCCCTCTCGGCAGTCGCGCGTCGCTCAGACGCAGCCGACGGCGCGAGCCAGGGTCTGGCAGGCCTGGTCCATACGGGGGGCCGGCAGGGTGGTGATGCGCTGGCGGAAGGCCGCTCGCCGCAGCGTGTGGAGGTTGTCGAAGTTGGTGACGCAGCGTCGCAGGGCGAAGTCGACGACCTCCCGCGTCGTCTCGAAGCCGTAGAGCTGCTTGGCGTTGGCCACCAGCTCGTCGTCGATCACGATGTTGGTCCGGCCCACGAGGCGCGCCGGACACATCCCTACACATCACGCCGACGGGAGATCACGACGACGGCCGCGAGGACGAAGAGCCACAAGCCGAGCAGGCCGAGGCCGGGGCGGAGGGCCACCTCGGACCCGCCGGCGAGCTCCTCTCGGTGGACGGCCCAGAAGACCACGGGGCCGACGCGGGCGGTGCCGGTGGCCGTGGCGAGCACGACCAGCACCCCCGTGGCGATGACGCCGGCGAGGAGGACGAGGCGGGCGGGGCGGGTCATGTGGGCCTCCGGTGGGAGCGTTCGAGCGCGGCGGCCGCCGCGAGGGCGGCGAGGGTCAGGGCAGGGCCTGCGGCGGGGAGGACCGGGCCGGGGAGCGCACCGGCGAGTGCCAGCAGCGCGGTGGTGAGCGCGGCGGCGGCCAGCACGGCACCCGCTTCCGCCGATCCGTTGCCCAGCTCTGGGCCGAGCGCCACGGAAACCGTGACCGCCGTGGCGGTGAGGGGGACGAGGGCGACGATCCATGCGGCGGCGACCGCCGGGGAGAGCAGCGCCGCGGCAAGGGCGACCCCGGGCGCTGCGGTCACCGCGACGGCGACGAGGGCGCCGGTGGTCAGGGCCGAGAGGTGGGGCAGGGGCTCGATGCCGAGCGCCGCCTCGGCGGGGCGCCGGTGATCGGACAGACCCCGGGCCAGCGCGGCGGGAGCGGTCGTGACCTGGGCCCCGAGCAGGGCCACGACCTGCAGGTCGAGGGCCCCGGGCACCCGGTTCCGGGCCCATGCCGCACCGGCGACGAGGGCGACGGCGGTGGCGCCGGCGACCACCAGCGCCTCGAGGGTGCGGGGGTGGCGGACGACCCGGAGGGCCTGCACCCGCACGAGGGGCAGGCGGCCGTCCAGACGCAGTGGCCGCACGTGGAGGTCGATGGCGGTCGCCGCCGGCGCTGGAGGAGTGAAGAAGGCGGCGGCGACGAGGACGAAGGCAACTCCGGCCGCGCCCACCGTCGCGGTCCCACGAGGCTCGACCAGACCCAGCCAGGGAAGTGACCAACCCAGCGGAGCGAGCGCCCACGCGCCGCCGGCGTCCCCGAAGCGGGCCAGCAGCGGGAGCGGTGCGGCCAACGCCACTCCGACGAGGCCGAACCACGCCAGCACGGCGAGGGTCAGGCGCAGGGGCGACGCCGCGGTCCCGGCGGTGAGGCGCCCGGCGAGACCGTGGAGCGTCATGCCGACCGCGACCCCGGCGATCACCGTGAGGATCAGGACCAGGCCTGAGCAGCCGGCCGGCCGAGCCGACGCGGCGACGACGGCGTCGAGCGCCGGGGGGCCGACGACCAACGTCGCCGCGATGCCCGCGATGGCGAGCGGGAGCACCGCCGCCGCTGCCACCGATCGTCGCCGGACGGGCAGAGTCCGCAGGAACCCGAGCGAGGGCGGCACCTCGGTGGCGTGGGCCACGAGGATGCCGAATCCCGCCGCCAGCGCCCACACCGCCACGACCAGGCCCAGGGCGAGGAGGTCGTCGCGCCGCTCGGGCACCCGGCCCGCCAGCACCGCCCCGATACCCGACAGCACCACCGCCCCCAACGCGCCGCCAGCGACGAGGCCCCGGGGCGTCACACCGACGGCCACCGCCCACCGCCGCACCACCATCCCGCCCAGCACCCACGAACTGGCACCGGATTTCGGTGCCCTGGCACCGAAGTCCGGTGCCAGAACGGAGGAGGTCCGGGCGCGCGAAGTGCTCGCGGGCATCAGCGGAGGCCGTCGGCCAACTCGTCGAAGGCATCCGCGGCCGCGGCCAGGGTGTCGGCGGGGAGCAGGTCGGACGGGGGGCCCGAGAACTTAACCTGCCCGCCGGCGAGCAGGGTGAGGACGTCGGCGAAGCGCAGGGCCCAGAGGAGGTCGTGGGTGGTGGCCAGCACGGCGACACCCGCCGACGACCGGGTCCGTTCGACGAGCAGGAGGCCGAGCGACTGCGCCGCCAGCGGGTCGAGGCCGTTGGTGGGCTCGTCGAGCACGACCACCGGTGGGTCGTGCAGGAGCGCCGCCACCAACTGGGCCTTGCGGCGCATGCCGTGGCTGTAGCCCCGGATCGGGCGAACGGGAGGCGAGAAGTCGAGACGGGCGGCGACCTCGGCCGCCATCGCGCCCATCGCCGCCGGGTCGCCGGCGATGCGGGCGTGGAGGCGGGCACACAGGTCCCACAGCTCGCCGGCGGTCAGCTCGAGGGGCAGGTTGTGGTCGCCGTCGGGGGCGAACCCGAGGCGCCGGTAGCGGGCGGCGTCGTCGGGGTCGGGCACCCGGCCCTCCACCTCGACGGTGCCGTCGTCGGCCGCCCGCAGGCCGACGACGAGGTCGAGCAGGGTGGTCTTGCCGGCACCGTTGGTGCCGAGCACGACGTGGAACGAGCCCGGGGCCACGTCCAGATCGATCGGCCCGAGGGCGAACCCGCCGGCGGCCGCGGTGGCGCCGCCGACGTGGACGGCGGGCACGCCCCGCACCGGGATCACGGGCCGACCGCCCAGAGGTGGCGGCCGTCCTTGAAGAACGGCAGCAGTCCGGCGAGGTGGCCAGCGGCGAGCAGTCCGGCCAGTGGCAGGGCGAGGCCGTCGGCCGGCGGCGGCAGCGCGAGGGCCATCGGTGCCAACGCGAGGGCGACGGTCGCTCCCGCCACCGGTCCGGCGAGGGCCACCCAGCGCCGACGGCCGACGTCGCGCACGTCGTGGAGCAGGCCGACCTGACTGGGACCCGCCGCCGCGAACCGGGGTTGGCCGCGCACCGCCCGCACCGCGGCGAGGTGGCCGATCTCATGGGCGGCCACGCTCGCGACCGCGCCGACGGCCACCGCAGCGGGTGCGACCGCGACGACCAGCGGGGTGCCGGGGGCGAGGACGTGCACCGCCAGCGCGAGCACGGCGGACCACGCCAGGGCGAACAGGGCCACGAGTCGCCCGCTGTGGAAGGCGGCGCGAGAGCAGCCCAGCGGCGTGGCGGGGAAGCGGCGGCGGGCCGCGGGGGCCTCGGGCGGCGGCGTGCGGGCGAGGTCGAGGAGGAAGCCGGCCACGTGGTGACGCCACCGGCGGTGCACGCGCACCAGCCCCACCCCCGCGAGCTCGGTGACGAAGGGGCCGAGGTCGGCCAGCAGGCGTCCCGGGTCGACGCCGTAGGCGCGGGCGTGCTCGGTGGCCAGATCGCCCACGGTCACCCGCCCGTCGCACCCCGCCAACAGCGCGGCGGCGGTCGAGGTCAGCGGGTAGCGCTCGTCGGTGAGGAGGTCGACGAGGGTGTCGTGGTCGAGCACGCAGGTGTCCAGGCGGATGCGGTCGGACGCGTCGAGGGAGAACGGCACGGGGCCTCCGTGGGGTCGGCGGCCCGGCGCACCGGGCCGCGCTCGGGCGGACCGGTGCACCGGGAGGGGTCGGGACGGGCGGCCGGATGGGACGGCCGGGGGAGGAGCCGTCGGCTCAGCGCCGGCAGCGGGCCTTGGCCGTGTACCAGCCGACGTTGCAGGAGCGGACGCCGCCGTTGCGGCGGCACACGAACCAGCACCAGGCCGCCGTGCTCGTGAAGAACGCGAGGATCACGACGACGGTGGCCACGAAGGTGGCGACCGGCGACTCCTCGAGGGCCGGCGACGGGCCCCGCCCGGCGACGAAGGCGGGGGCGACGTAGGGGCCGGGCGCGATGGCTCGCGGCGCGCTCCCCGGGGGACAGGTGGTGCGCATGGGCACCCTCCTTGCTTGCGGTGGGTCCTGAGGGGAGGTCCTCGGAGTGTCGCGCGAGATGTACTGAAATGCAATATGTCGGCGAGATGGCCGTCCGGCGGCGCCTCCCCGAGCCCCTCGGAGGCCCGCCCTCTTTGGCCCCATGTGAAGGCGTTCACTACGCTGCCGAACCGTGTCCGACTACCTGCGGAGCTACCTCACCGTGGCGATCTTCGCCGGGGCCGCCGTGGTCATGGTGGCGGCGATGCTCGGCGTGTCCAAGCTCCTGCACCCGACCCGGCCGCAACCGTCGAAGTACGTCACCTACGAGAGCGGGGTCGACGCCGTCGGCTCGGGCTGGTCGCAGAGCCAGATCCGCTACTACATCTTCGCCCTGCTCTTCGTCATGTTCGACGTCGAGGCCGTGTTCATCTTCCCGTGGGCCACGCAGCTCGAGGTCTACGGCCTGTTCGGCCTCGTCGAGATGCTCGTGTTCATCGTGATCCTGGCGCTGGGTCTGCTCTACGCCTGGCGAAAGGGAGTGCTCCGGTGGGTCTAGTCGAGAGCGGCAAGCTGCCGAAGCCCCTCACCTATCTCCTCAACCTCAGCCGCACGTACTCCCTCTGGGTGTTCCAGTGGGGCCTGGCGTGCTGCGCCATCGAGATGGGCTCGGCCTTCGGCTCGCCCCGCTACGACGTGATGCGCCTCGGGGTCATCCCCTTCCCGGCCAGCCCCCGCCAGGCCGACCTCGTCGTCATCTCCGGCACGGTCACCGACAAGATGGCGCCGGCCATCAAGCGCCTCTACGAGCAGATGCCCGACCCGAAGTACGTCATCTCCATGGGCTCGTGCGCCAACTGCGGCGGCCCGTACTGGGACTCGTACTCGGTCACCAAGGGCGTCGACCAGATGATCCCCGTCGACGTGTTCGTGCCCGGCTGCCCGCCGCGGCCGGAGGCCCTGCTCGAGGGCGTCGTGCTGCTCCAGGAGCGCATCAAGACCGAGGACATGGCCGCCCGCTGGCGGGGCGAGCCCATCGTCGTCGGCGGCGGTGAACCGCGATGAGCGACACCCCCACCGAGGAGCCCACGGCGGCCGAGCCGACCGACGCGGCCCCCGCCGCGGAGGCGCCGGCCGAGGACGCCGCACCGCCGGCCGAGCCCGACCCGCTGCGTGAAGGCGTGCTCGAGCGCCTCGCGGCCGAGCTCGGCGACGGCCTGCTCGAGTCCCACCTCTCCCCGGGCGACGACCTCTGGGTCCGCGTGGCCCTGTCGTCGTGGCGCGAGGCGGCCGCCGTCGCCAAGCACGACCTCGGCTGCACCTACTTCGACTTCCTCTCCGCCATCGACTGGCTGCCCTCGCCGTTCGGTCGGGACATGGACAGCCAGGAAGACCTCGTCACCGCGGGCGCCGACCCCACTGCCACCGGGTCCACCGATCCCGCTGGCATCGAATGGGGCGTGGCCGGGGGCACCAGCCGCTTCCAGCTGCTCGCCCGGGTCGAGTCGCCCACCGAGGGCTACGGCATCACCTTCAAGGCCGACCTCGACGACGCCGCTCCCACCGCCGACACCTGGATCCCCGTGTACGCCGGCGCCGACTGGCACGAGCGTGAGGCCTTCGAGATGTACGGCATCTCGTTCGTGGGCCACCCCAACCTGCGCAAGCTCTACCTGCCCGGTGACTTCGAGGGCCACCCGCTGCGCAAGGACTTCCCCCTCCTGGCCCGCCGGGTGAAGCCCTGGCCGGGCATCGTCGACGTCGAGCCCATGCCGGGCGAGGACGCCGCCGCCGAGGACGCACCCGCGGAGGACGCATCGTGACGGCCATCACCGATCGCCAGCAGCTGGCGTACATCGCCGGCCAGGCCGCCGACGCCCGGGTGAACGTCGAGATCGAGACCGAGGGCATGACCCTCAACATGGGCCCGCAGCACCCGGCCACCCACGGCACCTTGCGCATCGTGGCCAAGCTCGACGGCGAGCAGGTCATCGAGGCCGCTCCGATCATGGGCTACATGCACCGCGGCTACGAGAAGCTCACCGAGGTCCGCAGCTACCCGCAGGTCACCACGCTCATCAACCGCATCGACTGGCTCGGCAGCTTCGCCAACGAGGTCCCCTTCATCCTCGCCGCCGAGAAGCTGATGGAGGTCGAGGCTCCGCCCCGCGCCCAGTGGATCCGCACGGTGCTGTTCGAGCTGAGCCGCATCTCGAACGTGATGCTGTTCCTCGGCGACATGGGCGTGCAGCTCGGCGCCCTCACCCCGGTCTTCTTCGCCTTCCGCGACCGCGAGCACGTCCTCAACCAGATCGAGTCGGTCACCGGCGGGCGCTTCCACCCCAACTTCGACCGCATCGGTGGCCTGAAGGACGACCTGCCCAAGGGCTGGATCGAGGACACCAAGGCCGTCATGGAGAAGGTCCGCACCTTCTGTGACGAGATGGAAGACCTCATCATGGGCAACGAGATCTTCGAGGCCCGCACCCGCGGCATCGGCGTGATCCCCGCCGATGTCGCCCTGTCGTACGGCATGTCCGGCGCCAACCTGCGCGCCAGCGGCGTCGACTGGGACCTGCGCCGCGATCGGCCCGTCGGCCTGGCGTGGGACGAGGTCGACTGGAAGGTCTGGACCCACCCCGACGGCGACTCGTTCGCCCGCTACTGGGTGCGCCTCCAGGAGACCCGCGAGGCCAGCCGCATCGTGGACCAGCTCCTCGACGGCATCCCCGCCGGGCCGATCATGGCCAAGGTGCCCCGCATCATCAAGGTGCCCGCGGGCGAGGCCTACGTGGCCACCGAGAACCCCCTCGGCCAGATGGGTTACTACGTGGTCTCGAAGGGCGACCTGGTGCCCTTCCGGGTCAAGATCCGCTCGGCCTCGTTCAACAACATCTCGATCGTGCCCTGGGTCATGAAGGGCGTCTACGTCCCCGACGTCATCACCATCCTGGCCAGCCTGTACTTCATCCTTGGGGATATCGACAGATGAGCTCTTCGCTGCTGGCCATCGATCTGGCCTACTGGCAGGTCACCACCATCAAGGTGATCATCGTCCTGTCGTTCATCCCGCTCTCGGCGCTGATCCTCGGCTACGTGTTCCTGCTGAAGATGATGAGCCACATGCAGAGCCGGCTCGGCCCGATGGAGGCCGGCCCCCACGGCGTCCTGCAGCTCGTGGCCGACGGCGTGAAGTTCATCCAGAAGGAAGACATCTTCCCGGACAAGGCCGACCGGTTCGTCTTCGCCATCGCCCCGCTGGTGGTGGTGCTGTCCACCTTCCTGCTCTTCGTCGTCGTGCCCGCCGGCCCCGACATCTACGTCGAGAGCCTCGACACCGGCATCTTCTTCGCCCTGGCGGTCTCGTCGCTGTCGGTGGTCGGCATCTTGATGGCGGGCTGGGCATCGGCCAACAAGTACTCCCTCATGGGTGGCCTGCGGGCCGCCGGCCAGCTCATCGCCTACGAGCTGCCCCTGGTCCTCGCCGTCGTCGGCGTGGTCATCCAGGCCGGCACCCTCAACCTCCAGGGCATCGTGGCCGCCCAGGCCAACGGGTCGATGTTCGGGTTCGACTTCCTCGGCAACCCGTTCATCATCACCCAGTTCATCGGGTTCGCCATCTTCCTCATCGCCGTGCAGGCCGAGCTCACCCAGACCCCGTTCGACATGCCGGTGGCCGAGTCCGAGATCGTCGGCGGCTACCAGGTCGAGTACACGGGCTTCCGCTTCCTGTTCTTCTTCATCGGCGAGTTCGGCACCGCGTTCGCCTTCGCCGCCATCGCCGCCACGCTCTTCCTCGGCGGCTGGTGGCTGCCGGGCTTCGACCTCGACAGCAACTTCCTCAA
The DNA here is from genome assembly GCA_016794585.1 of Acidimicrobiales bacterium. Lineage (NCBI taxonomy): Bacteria > Bacillati > Actinomycetota > Acidimicrobiia > Acidimicrobiales > Acidimicrobiales bacterium. The sequence goes on along the minus strand of JAEUJM010000034.1, from coordinate 36,233 downwards.
CGTCCTCGGCCCCCTGGTGCTGTTCGCCAAGGTGATGCTCGTGGCGTTCTTCATCTTCTGGTTCCGCTTCACCTATCCCCGCTTCCGTGAGGACCAGCTCCAGAAGTTCGCGTGGAAGTTCCTCATCCCCCTCGCCCTGCTCAACATCGCGGCGACCGGCATCTTGAAGGTGGCGTTCTGATGCCTGAACTTCCCGGTCTGGTCAAGGGCCTCGGCGTCACGCTGCGCACGATGCTGAAGCCCGCGGTCACCGTGCAGTACCCCCACGAGAAGGAGACGCCCGCCCCCCGGGCCCGCGGCGTCATCGCCCTCAAGGAGGACAACTGCACGGTCTGCATGCTCTGCGCCCGTGAGTGCCCCGACTGGTGCATCTACATCGAGGGCCACAAGTACCTCGCCCCGCCGCGGCGCGAAGGCGGCGCCCCCCGCCAGAAGAACGCCCTCGACCGCTTCGACATCGACTTCTCGCTGTGCATGTACTGCGGGATCTGCGTCGAGGTGTGCCCCTTCGACGCCCTGTTCTGGAGTCCCGAGTACGAGTACTCCGAGTTCCGGCTCGCCGACCTGCTCCACGACAAGGAGCGCCTGGGCGAGTGGATGCTCACCGTCCCGGACAACGAGGCCTACGAGGCCGGGTCGGAGCAGAAAGTGAAGAAGATCCCCCGATGAGTCCGAGGAACGAGGACGTGGCCCGAGCGGCCCGGCGAGGAACGAGCCAGGAGCGGAGAGCATGATCGCGACCCTGCTCCTCGCGGCCGACCTCAACGTCGCCCAGAACATCGCGTTCGCCATCATCGCCGTGGTGATCATCGCGGCCGCCCTGCGGGTGGTCACCACCAACAACGTGGTGCACGCCGCCCTCTACCTGGTGCTCGTGCTCGCCGGCGTGGGTGGCCTCTACTTCATCCTCGGCGCCGAGTTCGTGGGCACCACGCAGATCCTCGTCTACATCGGGGCCATCATCGTGCTGTTCCTGTTCGGCATCATGCTCACCCGCGCCCCCATCGGCGGGGAGTCGGACCTCGACCACGACCAGCGCTGGATCGGCGGGCTCATCTCCGTGCTGCTGCTGGCGGTGATCGGTTACACGCTCATCGACCGCTTCGAGGACAGCGAGCTGCCCGCCGACACGGTCACCACCACGGCCCAGGTCAGCGACGCCATCTTCAGCACCTACCTGGTTCCGTTCGAGGTGATCTCGGTGCTGCTGCTGGCGGCGCTCGTCGGTGCCATCGTCGTGGCGAGAAGGGACTAGGCGCCATGTTGCTCAACCAGTTCCTGTTGCTGGCCGCGGTGCTCTTCTGCATCGGCGTGTACGGCGTGCTGGCCCGCCGCAACGCGGTGATGGTGCTCATGTCCATCGAGCTCATCCTCAACGCGGTCAACATCAACCTGGTGGCGTTCGCCGCCATGAACGGTGACATCAGCGGGCAGGTGTTCGCCCTGTTCGTCATCGCCGTGGCCGCCGCCGAGGTGGGCGTCGGCCTCGCCATCATCCTGCTCATCTACCGCAACCGCACGAGCGTCGACCTCGAAGAGCTCGACGCCATGAAGGGCTGACGATGTCCACGCTGACGCTGGCCGCGGAAGCCGCCCACGAGACGCACGCCGGGTTCTTCCTCGAGAACGCCTGGCTCATCCCGGCCGTCCCCCTGGCCTCGTTCCTCATCATCTTGTTCTTCGGCAAGCGCATGCCGAAGGGCGGGTCTCGGGTCGGCATCGCCGCGCTCTCCGCGGCGTGGCTGCTGGCCGTGGCCACCCTCGCCCAGTGGATCCAGCGGGTCAACGAGGCCGGCGAGGGTGGCGAACACGCGCTCGGGGCCTTCCTCGGCGCGATGGTCGCCGAGGGCGAGGGTCACTCCTCGGTCGAGCCCGTGGTGCGCTCGTTCACCTGGTGGCAGTCCGGCGGCCTCGACTTCACCGCCGGCACCATGGTCGACGGCCTCGCCGCCATCATGTTGTTCACCGTCACGAGCATCTCGCTGCTCGTGCACATCTACTCCACCGAGTACGTGAAGGGCGACCGCCGCTTCACCCACTACTTCGCCTTCCTCTCGTTCTTCAGCGCCTCGATGCTGCTGCTGGTGATCAGTCAGAGCACCCTCCAGCTGCTGCTCAGCTGGGAGCTCGTCGGCGTCAGCTCGTTCGTGCTCATCGGCCACTGGTGGGAGGAGCAGGCCAACAGCAACGCCGCCCTCAAGGCCTTCCTCACCAACCGCGTCGGCGACGTCGGCCTCATCATCGGCGTCATCATCTTGTTCTTCGGCGCCGGCACCTTCGGCATCATCGACACCAACCTCGCCGCCCTCGACGGCACCATGAGCCACGGCGTGATGCTCGCCGCCGCCCTGTGCCTGATGGCCGCGGTCAGCTCGAAGTCGGGGCAGTTCCCCCTCCACACCTGGCTGCCCGACGCCATGGCCGGCCCCACCCCGGTCTCGGCCCTCATCCACGCCGCCACCATGGTCGTGGCCGGCGTCTTCATGATCGCCCGCCTCTACCCGGTGTTCTACGAGGGCCTGTCGATCGGCACCAGCGGCCTCAACTACATGGCCTTCATCGGTGGCTTCACCGCCCTGATGGGAGCGTGCCTCGCCTTCGTCCAGAAGGACATCAAGAAGGTGCTGGCCTATTCGACCATCAGCCAGTTGGGCTACATGGTGGCGGCCCTCGGCGTCGGCGCCTGGACCGCCGCCATCTTCCACCTCTTCACCCACGCCTTCTTCAAGGCCTGCCTCTTCCTCGGCGCCGGCTCGGTCAGCCACGCCGCCCACCACACCTTCGACATGACGAAGATGGGCGGGCTGAAGAAGTACATGCCCACCACCTTCTGGACCTTCGCCCTCTCGTCGCTGGCCCTGGCGGGCATCCCGCCGCTCGCCGGGTTCTGGTCCAAGGACGAGATCCTGGCCGGCGCCTCCCAGGGCCAGGAGCAGGGCTACACCCTCATCCTGGTGTTCGGGGCCATCTCGGCCCTGCTCACCGCGGCCTACATGACGCGGGTGATCTGGCTCACCTTCTTCGGCGAGTACCGCGGGCACGGCACGCCGCACGAGTCGCCGGCGGTCATGCTCTGGCCGCTGCGCATCCTGGCCGGCTTCGCCGCCTTCATCGGCTTCGTCAACCTCCCGGCGGCCATCGCCCCCGACAGCATCGAGCTCCAGTTCGAGCACTACATCGAGCCGACGTTCGCCTTCCCCGAGGTCATCCACCCGGTGTTCTCACTGCCGGTGGCCATCGCCTCCGTGCTGCTGGCCTCCCTCGGCATCGGCCTGGCGTACCTCTACTTCGTGAAGAACAAGGGCCCGCACGGCCTCACCGAGCGCAACAAGGCGGCCCACGCCGGGTACACCTTCCTCGAGAACAAGTACTACCTGGACGCGCTCTACGAGAACGTCATCGTGGCCGGCACCAAGGGCCCCATCGCCCGGGCCATGTACTGGTTCAACCAGCACGTCCTCGACGCCGTCGTCAACGGCGTCGCCACCGGTGCCCGGGGCACCGCGCGGTTCCTGTACCGCTTCGTCGACCAGGGCGCCATCGACGGCACCGTCAACGCCTCGGGCCATGCGGCCGAGGGGTCGGGGCAGCTGCTCCGTGGCATCCAGACCGGGAAGATCTCCAACTACGCCGCTCTGCTCTTCGGGGGCGTGGTCCTGATCGCCGGCATCTTCGTGATCATCGTCTAGGAGCATTCGACTCATGACCGACTTCCTCGATAGCTGGGGCCTGAGCCTCGCCATCTTCCTGCCCCTGGTGGGTGCAGCCCTGATGCTGCTCGTGCCGCGGGCGCAGGAGGAGACGCACAAGCTGATCGCCCTGGTCGCGTCCCTGGCCACCGCGGCGGTCGGCGTGTTGCTGCTGGCGAACTTCGACTACGACAACAGCGCGGTCCTCCAGTACCAGGTGGACGAGAGCTGGATCCCGCTCATCGACGCCCGGTACCACGTGGCCCTCGACGGCATCTCCCTGCCGCTGCTGGCCCTGACCCTGCTGGTCGTGCCCCTGTGCATCATCTACTCCTGGAAGCACTTCCCGGAGCCGCACAACCCGAAGGCCTTCCTCATCCTCATCATGATCCTGGAGACGGGCATGGTGGGCACCTTCCTCGCCCAGGACCTCATCCTCTTCTTCGTCTTCTTCGAGGTCGTCCTGCTCCCGATGTACTTCATGATCGGCGTCTGGGGTGGCCCGAACCGCCAGTACGCCTCCATCAAGTTCTTCCTCTTCACCCTGTTCGGCTCGGCCCTGATGCTGGTGTCGTTCCTGGCCCTGTACTTCCTCCAGGGCACCTTCCAGATCCCCGTCCTGGCCGAGATGGGCGGCGCCGGCATGGCCCGCACCACCGGCCTGTTGATCTTCGGCGGCATGTTCCTGGGCTTCGGCATCAAGGTCCCGATGTTCCCGTTCCACACCTGGCTGCCCGACGCCCACACCGAGGCCCCCACCGTCGGCTCGGTCATCCTGGCCGCGGTGCTCCTGAAGCTCGGCACCTACGGCTTCATCCGCATCGCCATCCCGGTGCTGCCCGACGCAGCCTCCGAGTGGGCCCCCTGGATCGCCCTGCTGGCGGTCATCGGCATCATCTACGGCGCCCTGTGCTGTCTCGCCCAGACCGACATGAAGCGCCTCATCGCCTTCTCCTCAGTGGCCCACATGGGCTTCGTGATGCTGGGCATCGCCACCCTGACCGACTTCGGCTTCAACGCCGCCATCTTCGGCATGGTCGCCCACGGCCTCATCACCGGCATGCTCTTCTTCATCGCCGGCTCGACCAAGGACCGCTTCCACACCCTCGAGATCAAGCGCCTCGGCGGCCTGCTCACCCAGGCACCCCACATGGCCTGGATCCTGGGCCTCAGCGTCATGGCCTCGCTGGGCCTGCCCGGCCTGGCCGGGTTCTGGGGTGAGTTCCCCGCCATCCTCTCGGCGTACCAGCCGGGCGCCGGCATGGACGTCACCGTCTTCCGGGTCTACATGGTCATCGCCGCCATCGGCACGGTGCTCGCCGCCGGCTACCTGCTCTGGCTCTACCAGCGGGTCGCCTTCGGCACGCCGAAGGCCGAGTGGGAGGGCCACGACATCCCCGACGCCAACGCCTACGAGCTCGTGGCCTGGACCCCGATGATCATCCTCATGATCGTGCTCGGTGTGTACCCCAACCTCGTGTTCGAGGTGACCGACGGGGCCGTCGGCCGAGCCCTGAGCGCCTTCGGGGCGGGTGGCTGACACCGTGGCTCCCGCCGTGCTCGCCCAGGTGACCGGGTTCACCACGCCGCACCTCGACTACCACGCGCTCGCGCCCGTCCTCGTGCTGACGGGGACGCTGGTGGTGGTGCTGCTGGTCGACCTCTTCACCGAGGAGGACGGCAAGTGGGCCCTGGCGTCGCTCACCGGCATCGGCCTGCTGGCCACGCTCGTCCCGGTCATCACCCTCGCCGTCGACGGCCAGGACCGCGCCATGTTCGGCGGTGCCTACGTGGTCGACGACTTCGCCCTGGTCTTCACCGCCCTCTTCGCGGTGAGCGGCTACCTCGTCGTGTTGCTGTCCACCAACTACGTGGCCGAAGGCGACTACCACGAGGGCGAGTACTACTTCCTGCTGCTGTCGTCGCTGATCGGCATGGTGGTCATGGCCTCGGCCCGTGACCTCATCACCATGTTCGTGGCCCTCGAGCTGCTCTCCATCCCGGCCTACCTGCTGGCGGGTTGGCGCAAGCGCGACCTCAAGGGCAACGAGGCCAGCATCAAGTACTACCTGATGGGCGTGTTCGCCTCGGCGGTGATGCTCTACGGCATGTCGCTGCTGTACGGCCTCACCGGCACCACGATGATCGCGGAGATCGGTGGCCAGATCGGCGAGGCGGCCAGCAGCGCCCCCATCGTCACCCTGGCCATCGTGCTCACCCTGATCGGGTTCGCGTTCAAGGTGTCGGCCGTGCCCTTCCACACGTGGGCGCCCGACACCTACGAGGGCGCACCCACCCCCATCACCGGCTTCCTGGCCGTGGCCTCGAAGGCGGCCGGGTTCGTCGCCCTGATGATCCTGGTCTTCGTCGGCTTCGGCGGGCGTGACGACGTCACCCAGTGGTTCTTCGCCGCCCTGTCCATCCTCACCATGACGGTGGGCAACCTGATCGCCCTGCGCCAGACCAACGCCGTGCGCATGCTGGCCTACTCGGGCATCGCCCAGGCGGGCTACATGCTCGCCCCGCTGGCCAGGACGGGCGACCCGGTCGCCGCCCTCACCTCGATCGTCGTCTATCTGGTCATCTACGCGGCCATGAACCTCGGGGCGTTCGCGGTGGTCATCGCCGTGGCCCGCAAGACCCGCTCGGCCGAGATCTCCTCGTTCGCCGGCCTGTTCGAGTACGCCCCGGGCCTGGCCGTCACCATGACGGTGTTCCTGTTCTCCCTCGCCGGCATCCCGCCCCTCGCGGGCTGGGTGGGCAAGTTCCTGATCTTCCGGGCCGTGCTCGAGGGCACCACCACCCTCGGCATCGTGCTGGCGGTGTTCATCGCCGTGAACTCGGTGATCGCGCTCTACTACTACGCCAACGTCGCCCGGGAGATGTGGATGCAGCCCGTGCCCGGCGACGACCGGTCGCCCATCAAGGTGCCGGTCTCGCTGGTGGCGGCCATCGCCATCACCGTGGTCGCCACCGTCGTCTGGGGCGTCGTGCCCGGCGCCCTCACCCACTTCGGCGAGGCCGTCCACCTCGCCGGCGGCTGACAGCACACACCCACGAACTCGACGCAATAGCTGTCGGAACCCGATAGTCATTGCGTCGAGATGAGCGCTGAGCGGTTCGACGGCTATGTGGAACGGGCGCTCTACCACCCAGTGCGCGGCTTCTACGCCGCCGGGGGCCAGGCCGGGCGCCGGGGCGACTTCCTGACCAGCCCGGAGGTCGGGCCGCTGTTCGGCGCGGTGCTGGCCCGGGCACTCGACACCTGGTGGCACGAACTGGGTGATCCCGACCCCTTCACCGTGGTGGAGGCCGGCGCCGGCCCCGGCACCCTCGCCCGCACGGTCGCCCTCGCCGCCCCCGAGTGCGCGGCGGCGCTGCACTACGTGACCGTCGAGCGCTCGGCGGCGCAACGGGCCCAGCATCCTGGTGGGATCGAGGCGCTACCCGAGCTGCCCGACGGTCCGGTCACCGGCGTGATGCTGGCCAACGAGCTGCTCGACAACCTGCCCTTCCGCCTCCTCGAGCGCACCGCCGACGGGTGGGCCGAGATCTGGGTGGAAGGTGGCGTCGAGGCGCTCGTGCGCCTCGACGATGTCGACGTGCCCGAGGGGGCGACCGCCCACGACGAGGTCCCGATGGGCGCGCGGATCCCGGTGCAGGAGCAGGCGGCCACGTGGCTGCGCGAGGCCCTGGCGCTCGTCGAGCGGGGCAGGGTCGTCGTCGTCGACTACGCCGACAGCACCCCGTCGATGGCCGCCCGGCCGCACCAGGAGTGGCTGCGCACGTACCGTTCGCACGGGCGGGGCGGCGACCCCCTCGACTCGCCGGGCAGCCAGGACATCACCGTCGAGGTCGCCGTCGACCAACTGGCCGCCGTGCGCCCACCCGACCACGACCGTTCGCAGGCCGAGTTCCTCGCCGCCCACGGGCTCGACGAGCTCGTCGACGAGGGCCGACGCCTCTGGGAGGAGCGGGCCCACCTCGGCGACCTCGCCGCCATCCGGGCCCGGAGCCGCGCCACCGAGGCTGACGCGCTCACTGACCCCGCCGGCCTCGGCGCCTTCCGGGTGCTCGAGTGGATGGTCGGCTGATCCTCGCCGGCGGTCGCCCGCCGGTGCCGGTCAGTCGACGGTCTGGCAGGCGGTCGCCCCGAGCGCCGCAAGGGCGTCGAGCGCACCGGTCAACGGCGCCGCGTCATAGCTGTTGACGGCATCGAGGGCCTGCCCCACACCGGCGAGATCCTGGTCGGCACCGGCCTGCTCGACCGAGCGCAGCCGCTGCTCGACGTCGGTCAGCGCCTCGTCGGCGTCGGCCAGCGGCGCCTCGGCCTCGCTCGGCCCATCGATCGCGGCGAAGTCGGCCTGGAGCCCGGCGACGAGGTCGGCGGCGTCGCCGAAGCTCGCCTCGATGGAGGAGAAGACGGGCTCGAGTGCCGCCGGATCCGTGGTCTGGACCGAGTTGGCCAGGTCGCGGGTGGACAGCAGCGCCGCCTCGACCCCGCCAGCGAGCTGGTCGTTCAGTTCGGTGCACGCGGCATCGGCCTGCTCGGCGAAGTCGTCCTCGGGCCCGCTCGCGGCCGTCGTGGGCTGGGCCGTCGCGGACGTCGTTGTCAGGTCGTCCGTCGCTGTCTCGTCGCTACTGCCGGCGTCCGAGCAGGCGCTGGCCAACGTCAGGGTCGCCGCAAGGGCGGCGACCGTCGCAGTGGTCCGCCTCGTCCACCGTTCTCCCATGTCCCACGCTCCGGCCCTCGTCGAGTCGGAGCGACCCTACTGGGCCGACGAAGCGGTCGACGTCTACGTGTCCGACGCCGCTGCCCCCCGCACCGATGGAGGTACTAGGGCAGCGGCGCCGGGCGGGCGGAGCGTCAGCGGACGACCAGGGTGGCCTCCATCGACTCGTGGCCGGGGACGTCGCAGAAGTAGCGGTACTCCCCGGCGTCGAGGTCGGCCTCGAAGCGGCGATCGGTCGATCCCGGGAGCTCGACCTTCACGTCGGTGCCCTCGATGAGCAGCGTATGGCGGTAGAGGTCTTCGTTCTGGACGAAGAAGCCCACCGTCCCGGCCGGCGCCTCCAGTGTCGCGGGGAAAGCGGTGTCGCGTGCGACCACGACGATGTCACCATCCTGGCGCTGGTCGTCTTCGACGCTTGCCGTGGCGACCAGCGAACCGACCGCCCCGAGCACCAGGACGCCACCGAGGGCGAGGCCGGTCACCCTGGCGCGGTCCGGCGGGTTGGCCCGGGTCGCGGCCAGGGCCGCGCCGGCGGTGCCGAGGCCCAGGACGAGGGCTGCGTAGGCGACCAGGAAGCCGGCACCGGTCTCGGGGTGGGACAGGTCGGCCACCAGGAACGGGGCGCTGGCGAGGACCGAGATGACGCCGAGCGCCACGGCCGCGTAGAGCACCCGGCGCCCCTTGCCGGCCACGAGCGCAGCCCCCAGGCCGACGGCCAGGACCGAGAAGACGATCAGCGGGGGGATCACGACCTCGTTTACCACCTGGCTCAGAACGAAGACGACGGGAAGCGCGAACAGCCCGAGGGTGGCGAGGCGCCGCCATGCGGCGACGGTCGGTGGGTTCTCGCCCGCGGGGGTGTCAGCGCTCGTGCTTGTTGCTCGTGGCGCGTTCTTCGCCAGGCTTTCTGGGCCGTGGCCTGCTGTGTCGGAACTCATGACGCCGCGATCGCGTCGAGCTCGATCATGACACCGGGCATGGCCAGGCGGGACACCTCGAACAGCGAGCCGGCGTAGCGGCAACCGCCGATGGCGAGACGCTCGGCGCTCACGCCGTAGTGCTCGAAGAAGGCGTCCATGTCGGTCACGTAGATGTTGAGCTGCACGACGTCGGCGAGCGCCATCCCTGCCGAGCCGAGAACGGCCTCGAGGTTGTCGATGGCCAGGGTGATCTGCTCGGCCATGTCGTCCTCGAACTGGGGGGCGCCGTCGGCGTCGACCGCGGTCTGGCCCGAGCAGTAGAGCGTGCGGGACGTGTCTCGCACCTCGTTGCCCTGCACGAAGCCGAACTGCTCCTGCCAGGTCCAGGGGTTGTGGATGGTCCGTTCCATGGTGTTCCTCCGTGGTGATGGGCCCACCGCCGGGAATGGCGCCGCCGGTCCCGCAGGAGCTTGCGGTCGGGTGGGCTGAGGGACACGATGCGCGAACCGGGGGTGTCCGGGAATCGGCCCAAGGTACGAATGGGCATTCCGAGGGGTACGACCCGATGGGTACCAGGCGGGGTGGGTGCGAGCCGGGTCGGGTGTGAGCAGAAGAGCCCGGCGGGGTCAGACCAGGCCCAGGCGCCGGGCCTCACCGGCCGCCTGGGTGCGCGAGGTCACCCCGAGCTTCCGCAGGATTGCGGTCATGTGGGACTTCACGGTGCGTTCGGCGATGAAGAGCTGATCGGCGATGTCGCGGTTTCCGGCGCCGGCCGCCACCAGGCGCAGCACCTCGAGCTCACGCGGGCTGAGGTGCTCGCCCGTGGTCGGGACGTCGAAGCCGGTGGCGGGTGCGATGGTCATCATCGCCAGCGCCCGCCCGACGAACTCGGCGTGGACGCCACGATCGCGGGCCGCGTGCAGCAGGGGGACGACGGGTTCACCGAGCTGGGCGACGATGCCCGCGAGTCCCCGAGCCTCGAGGTCACCCAGCGGACCCCGCGCTCGGTTGAGCGCCTCGTGCTCGGCGCCGGTGGCGAGCAGCGCCGCGGCCAGGTCGAGGGCCAGATGGCCCTGGCTGATGGCGAAGGCGGCGGCGCTCGGGACCGCCTCGAGGGTGGCCGCCAGGCGGTCGGCGGCGAGCTGGTGGTTGCCGGCCGACCGCTCGATCATGTGAGCGACGCTGGCCTGGGCCAGGGCCATCTCGTAGCCGTCCTCGGGGCGGGCGTGCTCGAGGTGGTCGGCGTACACGGACTCGAGGCCCGGGCGGTCGCCCCGGATCCACCGCGACCGCGCCAGGGCGTGGGCGTTCTGCGGCCGGTTGAGCAGGGCGATCGGGTCGTCGTCGCGCAACCGTGGCACGGCTAGCCGCTCGACCTCCTCGTGGCGTGACCGGGCGAGCGCGGCCATGAGCTCCACCAGGTCGAACTCGTGCGCCAGCCACCCCAGGCCCCCGGCCCGATCGCCGGCCAGGCGCCCGCTGTCGACCAATGCCAGCGCCGCGGTGACATCGCCTCGGAGAAAGGCCAGTCCCGCTCGGAGCCCCGACGCGGTGGCGTCGAGCACCGCGCTCTCGGGGGCCCGCCGCTGCAGGCGAAGGCAATGGGCCTCGACGACGGCCGGATCGATGGGCGCACCCAGCAACTTGAAGTCGAGGGCCAGCAGCCACCCCTCGCACACCTGGGGGTCGGAGGGATCGAGATCGATGACCTCCTCGATGCCCGCGACCACGCCTTCGGTGTCACCGTCGTAGTAGCTGAGCCACACCGCGGTGGCCAGGGCCGGCACGCGCTGGCTCGGTTGGAGGGGCAGCTCCAACAGCTCGGCTGCAGCGCCGCCCGCGCCCTCCCAGTCGCCGACCGCGGCCGCCGCTTCGCTGAAGGCACTGAGCGCACGGGAGAGACCGTCGTCGCCCGTGTCCCGCAACTCGTCGACCACTCCGGCCAGCACCCGGTGGGCCTCGACCATGTCGCCGTGGCGCACATCGATCGCTGACCGCAGCAGGCGTATCCAGGGCCGTGCCGCCTGGGTCTCGGCCGGGAGCGCGTCGAGCAGCGGTGACGGCAGGCGGACCAGCGTGAGCACCTGTTGCGCGCGGCCCACCGCCTCGATTCGATCGGCAGCCTCGTCCCAGCGCCGGGCCGCCAACAGGTACCCGATCGCCTCCTCATCGGTGCCCGCGGCCGCTGCGGCCCGGCCGTGCAGGTCGACGACCAGGTCGTCGCTGCTGGTGCGAGCCAACTCGGCCCGCAGGAACTCGGCGAACAGCTTGTTGTAGCGGTACACCGGCGGGCCCGAGCCGGCATCGAGCCGTCCCGCGAGGTTGATGTCGACGAAGTGCTCGAGGATCGTGGATGCGTTGTCCACGCCGGTTATCGCCCGGGCTCGACCGGCATCGATCAGGGGCAGGATGGAGGTCTTGAGCAGGAACTGACGCTCGGCCTCGGGGCAGGTGTCGAGCAGTTCGGCCGAGAGGAACTGGTGGATGTCCCGGGTGGCCACCGCATCGCGGACGGCGGCGTCGCGGTCCCGCTCAGGTGGCAGACCCTCCAGCGAGGACCCAGCCAGCACGAGCACCGCGGGCCATCCCTCCGTACGTTCGGTCAGACGGCGCAACGACTCGGGGTCGAGACCCAGATGGTGGACGTCGTTGAGCAGGCGGTCGACCTCGTCCGGCTCGAAGCGCAGGATGTCGGCCCGGAGCTCGCCGAGGCGCCCCCGGACGCGCAACAGCGCGAGCGGCAGGTCGGGGTCGTTCCGGGTAGTGGCGACGATCCGCGCCCGAGCGGGCAGCACGTCGACGAAGGCGGCCAGCGACTGCAGGGTCACCTCGTCGGAAACGGTCTGGAGGTCGTCGAGCACCAGGACCACGTCGCCCCCGACCTCGGCCAGGTCGTTGACGAGTGCCGCCGCGAACCGACGCCACTCGGTGGTGGGGCTCCGGACCGTCCGCAGGGCGGTGAGCAACGTCGACGGGGAGAAGCCGGCCTCGACGAGGGCGGCGGCGACCGCCGCCCAGAACGCATCGACGTCGTCGTCACCGGCGTCGAGGGTGAGCCAGGCACCGATCCCGTCACTCGCGCCGGTGGCATCGGCGTCGGCGAACCATGCCGCTGCGGCGGTCGTCTTGCCCCAGCCCGCCGGCGCCGAGATCAGCGTGAACGCGTGGTCGACGACGAGGCCGTCGAGGTGCTCGGTGATGCGGTCTCGTCCCACCACGCGGCGGCTGGGCGCGGGACGCCGCAGCTTGGTCCGGGCGATGGCCCAGGGGTCGAGCGGTCCGTCGGTGGCCATGGGTTCGGGGTTCACATTAGGTGGCCCCCTTGCGGCCGAGGGGAGGGGATCCCTCATTCGGGCACGTACCGGCGGTTCAGGCGCCGAGACCGCAATCGGTCGCACTGATCGGCGCCGGGCCCCGGCGTGCTGCAGACCGCTGCGCTGACCTCGGTGGGTGGTGGGAGCGGCACGCGTCAGAGGCCGACCACCAGCTCCTGGCAGTCGAAGGCACCTCGATCCGGCGGACCCCGTGTTCTCGGCGCGTCAGTAGGATCGGTTCGAGCAGCCCGCGGCCCGACGGGGGCCCCGACCCGGCCAGCCAGGAGATCCACCGATGTCCGAACCGACGATCGAGAACTACTTCAGCGAGGACCGCACCTTCCCGCCGCCGGCCGAGTTCGCCGCGAGCGCGCTCGCCAACGACCGGTCGCTCTACGACGAGGCCGACGCCGATTTCGAGGCCTTCTGGGCCCGCCAGGCCCGCGAGCTGGTCAGCTGGAGCCGTGACTTCGACACGGTGCTCGAGTGGGACCTCCCGGACGCGAAGTGGTTCCTCGGCGGTGAGCTCAACGTCTCGTACAACTGCCTCGACCGCCACGTCGAGGCCGGCCGAGGGGACAAGGTCGCCTACCACTGGGAGGGCGAGCCGGGGGACACCCGCACCATCACCTACTCGGACCTCTACGACGAGGTCCGGAGGTTCGCCAACGTCCTGAAGGGACTCGGGGTGGCCAAGGGCGACCGGGTGGCGATCTACATGCCGATGATCCCCGAGCTGCCGGTGGCCATGTTGGCCTGCGCCCGCATCGGCGCCGCCCACTCGGTCGTGTTCGGGGGGTTCTCGCCCGACTCGCTCATCGACCGCATCAACGACGCCGAGTGCGGGGTGGTCATCACCGCCGACGGCGGGTACCGCCGGGGCGCGGCCTCGGGCCTGAAGGTCAACGTGGATGCCGCCGTGGGCTCGACCCCGTCGGTGCGCTCGGTCGTCGTGGTCGAACGGACCGGCCAGGACGTCGAGATGGCCGAGGGCCGAGATCACTGGTACCACGAGCTCATGGAGACGGCCTCCACGGACTGCCCGGCCGAGCCCATGGGCTCCGAGGACCTGCTCTTCCTGCTCTACACCTCGGGCACCACCGCCAAGCCCAAGGGCATCATGCACACCACCGGCGGTTACCTCACCCACGTCGCCTTCAGCCACAAGTACGTCTTCGACCTCAAGCCCGACGAGGACACCTACTGGTGTGCGGCCGACATCGGCTGGGTGACGGGCCACAGCTACATCGTCTACGGGCCCCTCACCAACGGGGCCACCTCGGTCATCTACGAGGGCACGCCCGACACGCCGGGCAAGGACCGCCTCTGGCAGATCGTCGAGACCTACGGCGTCACCCAGCTGTACACGGCGCCGACGGCCATCCGCACCTTCATGAAGTGGGGCACGCAGGAGCCCCAGAAGCACGACCTGTCGAGCCTGCGGGTGCTCGGGACGGTGGGCGAGCCCATCAACCCCGAGGCGTGGATGTGGTACCACGAGCACATCGGCGGCGAGCGCTGCCCGATCGTGGACACCTGGTGGCAGACCGAGACCGGCGGCCACATGATCACCCCGCTGCCGGGCGTGACGACCACCAAGCCCGGCTCGGCCACCTTCCCGCTGCCCGGCATCGGCGTCGAGGTGGTGGACGACGCCGGGAACCCCATCGAGCGCGGCGGCGGCTACCTCACCCTCACCCGCCCCTGGCCAGGGATGCTGCGCGGCATCTACGGCGACCCCGAGCGCTACCACGACACCTACTGGAGCAGGTACCCGGGCCGGTACTTCGCCGGTGACGGTGCCAAGATCGACGACGACGGCTACCTGTGGCTGCTGGGTCGGGTGGACGACGTGATGAACGTCTCGGGCCACCGGGTGTCCACCACTGAGGTCGAGTCCGCCCTGGTCGACCACCCGTCGGTGGCCGAGTCCGCCGTCGTCGGGGCCAACGACCCGACCACCGGTCAGGCCATCATGGCCTACGTCATCTTGAAGGGCGACCAGACCGCCAGCCCCGAGCTGGGCGAGGAGCTGCGCGGCCACGTGGCCAAGAAGATCGGCCCCACGGCCCGCCCCAAGACGGTGATCTTCGTCCCCGACCTGCCCAAGACCCGCAGCGGCAAGATCATGCGGCGCTTGCTGCGGGACGTGGCCGATGGTCACGTCCTGGGCGACACCACCACCCTGGCCGACCCGTCAGTGGTGGACGAGATCCGGAACCGGGCGGCCGACTCGCCCCAGGAGGACTGAGCCCGGGTGCCGGGTGCCGTCGCGGGCGATTGGTACAACTGGTACTGGCGTGAAGGTCGGGTCGAACCCGGCCCCGCGGTCGTGTTCGACATGGATGGGGTGCTCTCCGACGCCGCCGGTCGCCAGCACTACCTCGAATACCCACGGCGCGACTGGGAGTCGTTCTTCCGGGCCTGCGGTGACGACCCCCTCATCGACGAGGTGGCGCGTCTCCTCTCCCTGCTCGACCAGGACCTCTCGGTGATCCTGCTCACGGCCCGCCCCATCCGGGTGCAGCCCCAGACCCTGGGGTGGCTCGACCGCTACGGGCTGCGCTGGGATCTCCTCATCATGCGCGAGCACGCCGACTACATGGCGTCCCGCCATTTCAAGGACCGCACCGTCGCCGAACTGCGCGACTACGGCTTCGACCTCCGCCTCGCCTTCGAGGACGACCGGCGCAACGTCGACATGTTCCACGCCAACGACATCCCCTGCGTCTACATCCACTCCGGCTACTACGACTCGTAGCGAGGTGGGGCACCAGCGGATCCTCCCCACGAGTCCCCTCGCCCGCTGACGCTCCGGCCTCGCCGACCGCGCGGTCTACGATCCGGGGAGTCGTCGAACGGAGCGGATCATGACTCGAGGATGGGTGTTCGTAGCGACGGCCGGGGCAGTGTTCCTGGTCTTGGCGGGGACGACGCCGGTAGCGGCCCGGGTCGCCACCCCCGAGAGCGCCGGCCCTCGTGAGGCCACGTCGGTCTTCGAGTTCACGGGCGTCGCGCAGACCTTCACCGTGCCCGACGGGGTCGCGCTCGTGTCCATCGACGCCTACGGCGCCCAGGGTGGCGATGGTGCCGCGGTAGCCGGCCTGGTCAACGGGACCTCCGCCGGCGGACTCGGTGCCCACGTCCGAGGGGATGTCGCCGTCAACCCCGGCGAGGTGCTCGAGGTCTACGTCGGTGGTCAGGGGGGGGACGGCTCGGCCACCAATTCCCCCTCGGCCACCGCAGGAAGCGGTGGCTTCAACGGTGGAGCGAACGGAGCGCCCTCCCAGTTGGACGTGTTCGAGGCCGACCGGAACTGCGGGGCCGGCGGCGGTGGCGGCGGTGGTGCCTCGGACGTCCGCCAAGCGGGCTCGACCCTCGATGAGCGAGTCGTCGTCGCCCCTGGCGGCGGCGGGGCAGGCGGCAGCGCGGTGTCGGCCGCGATCGGGGCCCCGAACTCCGCCGTCGCGGCGTTCGACGGCGGCACCGGTGGGTCGTTCGAGGGCGGCGCCGGTGAGGGCAACGGTGGCGCCGGCGGGACACAGTTCGGCGGCGGTGCGGGAAGCCAACCGAACAACGGCGGCGGCTACGGCGACGGTGGCATCGGATCCGGAGGCACCACGGCACCCACGACCTTCGTGAGCTGCCAGAGCGGCGGTGGCGGTGGGGGCGGCCTCTTCGGCGGTGGCGGGGGCGGGAGTGCCCCGAGTCTTGGCGGCGGCGGCGGTGGTGGCGGCGGATCGGCCGGCGGAGGAGGCCTGATCGCCGCGGACCGGGCCGGCGACGGGCGGGTGGAGATCACCTACACCGCACCCGTCACCCAGTGCAACGGCCAGGATGTCACCGTCGACCTCGGGCAGGGCCAGTCACCCACCGAGGGGGACGACGTGATCGCGGGCACGCCCGGTGACGACGACGTCGAGGGCCTCGGCGGCGATGACCTGTTCTGCGGGTTCGACGGCGACGACGCCTTCGACGGCGGCGCGGGTCGTGACCGGGCCCGGGGAGGTCCCGGACGGGACACCCTGCTCGGCGGCCTCGGGCGTGACGACCTCGTCGGCGGCGAGCACGCCGACCTGCTCAAGGGTGACGCCGGCGCCGACGTGCTCCTCGGTAGCGCCGGCTCCGACGTCGTGAAGGGCGGCGACGGCAACGATGCCTTGGACGGGGGGAAGGGTGGCGACACCTGTCACGGTCAGGCCGGCGCCGACACCGGCGTCCGCTGCGAGACGAGGATCGGCATCCCTTGACCGTCCGCCCGGGCTGGCGCGTGTCCCTTCGTCCAGCCCCCGGACCGGCTCGCGGGTAGACAGGCATGCGTTCGATCGTCGGCAACGCTAGACGTCGGTGGTGGGTCCACGTGGCCTCGGCGGGGACGACACCTTCTGCGGCGTCGGTGGGGCCGACACCTTCCGTGGCGGTGCCGGCCGTGACCTCGCGGTCGGGGGCGCGGGTCGGGATCGCCTCTCCGGCGGGCCCCACGCCGACGACCTGCGCGGCGGCGACCACGTCGTCGCGCTCAGCGGCGGCGCCGGCCCCGACCGCCTCTCCGGCGGTCCCGGGGACGACCTGCTGACCGGCGGACGCGGCACGGACGACTTCGTCGGCGGCCCCGGCTTCGACGAGTGCCGCAGCGACGGCTTCGACGTCACCCTGTCCTGCGACGTCGTCGCCATCCCCTGAGTACCCATTGCTGGACGCTCTGGGACCCTTACCAGGCGACCCTGGGTGCACCACCCCTTGTCAGTGGTGACCGGCGTCGGTACGGTCGCCTCATGGCCGTGACCGCGCAGCCGCACCCGCGCCTCACGGTGGATGAGTTCTTCGCCCTCCCTGGCGAACAGAGGCACACGCAACTGATCGACGGGGAGATCGTGGTGAACGCACCCAGCATGAGGCACCAGCGGATCCTCCTCTGGCTGGCGTACGAGCTCGAGACCTTCCGCCGAGCGCACCCTGGACTCGGTGAGCCCGGCCTGGAGATGGACGTGCCCGTGGGCGAGTTCAACGTGTACCTCCCGGACCTCTGGTGGTCGACGCCCGAGCGCGTGCCCGGGCCGCTGAGGTTCGACGGCATGCCCGACCTGGCCGTCGAGATCCGCTCGCCCAGCACGTGGCGCTTCGACATCGGGACGAAGAAGGACGGCTACGAGGCCGCTGGCCTCCCCGAGCTCTGGCTGGTCGACACCGCACGGGACCGGGTCATCGTCCACCGGCGGTCGCAGCCGGAGTCGCCCAGCTTCGACGTCACCATCGAGGTGGCCCCCGGCGAAGCGCTGTCGACGCCGCTCCTCCCGGGCCTCACCCTCGACGTCGCCGAGCTGTTCGCCCGCTGATCAACATGCGCGGCCGGACGTGCTGGTCCCGGCCGAGTACAGCTAGTCGCGGAAGTTGCTGAAGGACAGGGGGATGCCGAAGTCCTCTTCCCGCAGGGCGGCGATGACGGCCTGGAGGTCGTCGCGCTTCTTGCCGCTCACCCGCAGCTGGTCGGCCTGGGTCTGGGACTGGACGCCCTTGAGGCCGAGACCCTTGATGAACTTGTTGAGCTCGCGGGCCTTGTCGGACGAGATGCCGGCGGCGAGGGTGACGACCTGGCGGACCGTGCTGCCGGACGCCTCCTCGACCTTGCCGTAGTCGAGGGCCTTCAGGCTGACCTTGCGCTTGACCAGCTTCTCCTCGAGGAGCTGCTTGAGGGCGGTGAGGCGGTCCTCGCTGGCGGTGTGCAGGGTGATCTCGTTGTCACCCAGCTCGATGGACGAGTTGGTGCCCTTGAAGTCGTACCGCTGGCCCAGCTCGCGGCTGGCCTGGTCGACCGCGTTGCGCACCTCTTGTGCGTCCACCTCGGAGACGACGTCGAACGTTGGCATGACGCGACCCTACAGGCGGTAGTCTGCATGGCTCCAAGGGTCGGTGCCCGAGTGGCCAAAGGGAACGGGCTGTAAACCCGTCGGCATAGCCTACGGAGGTTCAAATCCTCCCCGGCCCACCACGAGGTCCCTCCTCCGAGGCGTTGCGACGCCCCGCAGGAGGGACCTCGTCGCGTCGGGTTGCGGCTGAGGCTCAGGCGCCCTGCAGCTCCGACAGCTTCAGCTCGTACTCGATGATCTCCTTGGCCTGCACGTCGGCCATCACCTCGGCGAGACGGCGCACCCGGGGGTCCTCGGCGTGGCGGGCGGCGTACTCGGCCATGGCCACGCCGCCGCGGTGGTGGGCGATCATCAGCTCGAGGAAGAGCTCGTTCTGCTCGTCAGGGTCGGCCGACTGGAGGGCCGCGAGCTCCTCCTCCGAGGCGTACCCCGGCATCTCGGCCACCGGCATCCCCAGGCCCATCCACGCCATGGCGTCGCGGTCGGGGTCGCCCCGCTGCTCGTCGCGCGCCTGGAGGTAGGCGTCCATCAGCCCGATCTCGTAGCGCTGCTCGATCAGGACCTCGCGGGCGAAGTCGCGCACGACGGGGTCGGAGGCGCTCGCCGTCGTGACGCTGGCCATGGTCACGGCCTGCTCGTGGTGGTCGAGCATGTCGTGCAGGAAGCCGGTGTCGACCGCGCTGTCGGGCGGGCCGGACGTGCGGTCGCCGATCAGGTAGCCGGCGGCGCCGGCCAGGAAGGCGCAGGCGAGCACGAGGATCACGACCTTGGCGGTGGAGAGCCCCCGTCGGGGGCCGTCCCCGCCCTCGTCCGCGCCGTTGGCCTCGCCTTCGGAGGGGTCCGTGGGCTCGTCGACCGCCGGTTCGGCGGCGCTCGTCTCCATGCTCTGAGGGTACCGGTGGGCGGTCGTGCTGCTGAGGGCCGAACGTCCTCTCCTCCGGCCCCGGACGCACGCCCGCTCGGCGATCCCCGGGAACCAACGCAGCCGGCCGGACGACCTCTGCACCAAGCGCGCCGCGCATGCGACCATCCGACGAGATCGCAAGGAGCCCCCATGTCACCGCTCACCCTCCGACGCCCCCTCGTGGCGGTCGGCGCCGCCGCACTCTTCCTGCTCCTGACGGCCCTGCCCGCCTCGGCTCATCTCCACCCCGACCCCGCCGAGGTCCCCGAGGGCGAGGACACGGAGGTGGGCCTCGCCGTCGAGCACGGATGCGACGACTCGCCCACCACGGAGGTGAAGGTCCGCCTGCCCGATGGGCTCGACGCGGCGGCCATGGTCAGGTCGGGTTGGTCGCTCGACAACACCGCCGGCGTGGTCACGTGGTCCGCGCAGCCGGGCAACGAGCTCCCCGCCGACGAGACGGGGGTCTTCGAGCTCCTGGTCACGCCTGACCCGGGGACCGAGGGCCGGACGCTCCCGCTGAAGACCGTGCAGACCTGCGAGACGGGCACGCTCCGGTGGATCGAGGTGTGGGACGGTGAGGGGGAGGAGCCCGAGCATCCCGCCCCGACCCTCACCGTGCTCCCCGCCGGCGCCGACCCGGGTGAGGACGATCACGGCGGCGGGCAGGACCCGGAGGACGGCTCCGACGACCACTCGGGCGACCACTCGGGCGACGGCGCCGTCGTCGACGACGGTGATCACGGCGACTCGGACGGCGCCACGGCGGACGACGATGGCCACCACACCGACGGCGCGGCCGACGAGGACGAGGACGGGCACCACACGGACGGGGCCGCCGACGAGGGCGACGACGATCACCACACGGATGCCGCGGCCGCCGACGGTGGGGACGACCCGGCGCTCGAGCCGACGTCGGCCGAGTCGCCCGCCGGGACCGAGGACGACGAGTCGGTGGGCATCGCCCTCGTCGTCCTGGTGCTCGCCGCCATCGGCTTCGGCGGCGTCATGCTCGTGCGGGCGAGGCGCGCGCAGCCCTGAGGCCGCGGCCGCTCAGCGGGGCGGCGCTCGTTCCCCCTGGGGCCGGGGCGGAGGCCCCTCTCCGTGGGGGCGGAGCGACGCCGCGTCCGCCGTCGGCTCGGGCTCCCCGGCCTCGTCGCCGGCGGTCGCCCGGCGCAGGAGCAGGAGCAGCCCGCCGAACACCGCCACCGCCGCCGCGGTGCCCAGGCCGGCGACGAGCCACGCAGGCAGCCCGGGGCCACCCTCGGCCTCGCAGGTCGCGGCGACGGCCCCACCCACCGGGCCGGGGGTCGACCCGGCCGCGGCGCGGTCGCCGTCCACCGTCACGGGGACGGCGAGCTGCGCCGGGGGGAAGGTCGAGGTCACCTGCATCGTCCACGAGCCATCCTCGGGGAACGTCAGCTCACCGGTGCGCAGCCCGGGCTGGTCGCCCACGGCCATGGTGACGGGCCGGACCTCCAGGTCCCCGGGCCCGGTGGCGCCGAGGGTCACGCGGGCGGTGTCGGCCTGGTCCCGGTCGAGCACGAAGGTCACGCACACCTCGACCGCGACCGTGTCGGGCCCGGTGGACTCGGCCCGAAGCAAGGTGATCTGACCGCCGCCACCATGGGCGAGTGACGCTCCCGCGGACGCGAGGGTGGCGAAAGGCGCGCCGGCGGCGACCAGCGCGCCCAGGAGGGCCGCCACGACGGGCCCGCGGTGCCTGCCGCGACGGAGCAGCCTCATGGGGCGGGAGGCTACCGGCGCCCCCGCCGGCGGTGTGGCGCGCCCCTATGCGGTGGGGTCGGCGGGGGAGGTGCGACCCGAGCCGGTGAGGCCGGCGAAGGCCCCCAGCTTCCAGAGGGCCAGGACCGACCCGACGGTCACCCCCACGCCCAGGCCGATGCTCAGGGTGACGAACACCCTGGCGCTGGCCTCCCCCCACGCGAAGGGCACCTGGGAGTGGCTGAGCACGCCGAGGTCCTGGAGGCCACCGAACACGGCGAGCAGCACGCCGGAGAAGATCGCAGCGAAGAGTCCGTCCCGCTTGGCCTTGAGGAGCATGGTGATGCCCGCGATGCCGACCGACCAGGCCACGACCGAGTACAGGAGGTTGGAGCCGAGGCTGGCCAGGTCGGGACCGCCGGCGCGCGCCCCGAGGATGCCCACGAGGTGGAACACGTCGGTGAGGATCAACGCGCCGAGGAGGGCGGCGATGCCCCGGCCCCACCATGTCCGGAGCCCCACGAACGCTCCCAGGCCGATGAGGCCGGCGGTCAGCAGGTACCAGGGCAGCGGGCTGGGCCCGGGGATCCAGAGCAGCTGCCCGGAGATCTCGAGCTCGTCACCCTGGTACCGAAGCGGGATGACCCATCGGTCCTCGACCACGAAGCGCTCGTCGGGGCGGTCGACGTCGGAGCCCATCCAGTGGATCCGGTGGTCGTGCCAGCGGGCCGTCTGCCCGGACGAGATCTGCTCCCACTCGGGCTCGGCGTCGGCGTCGGCGTTCTCGCCGCCGGCATCGGAGCCGGTGCGGTCACGGTTGAGGTAGGTGGCCGGCGAGCGCTGGTTCTCGAACACGCCGTCGGGCCCGATGCGCAGGTAGGGCTCGTCCTCGTAGCCGAGGACGATCACGTCGTCCTCGTTGGTGTTGGTGACGGCGATGCGGCTGCCCTTCTCCACCACCTCGACCTCGATGCCGGGCGTCTCGGGGGAGAGCCCCTCGAGGGTCGTGAGGTAGTTGGTGGAGCTGACCCCGGAGACGTTGTGGGCGGCGGCCGGCGCGGCACCGGCGACGAGGACGGCACCGGCGAGTGACAGCGCCGCGAGGCCGCGGCGCAGCGTCCTCACGTGGCGTCCGCCCGGCGCAACGCCTCGACGAGGTCGGCGCGGGCGCGCGCCACACGGGATCGGATGGTGCCCACCGGACACGAGCAGATCTCGGCGGCCTCCTCGTAGGAGCAGCCGACCACCTGGGTGAGCACGAAGGCGGTGCGGCGGTCGGGGTCGAGCGTGGCGACGAGGGCGTCGAGGTCGGTGCCCCCGGCGGTGTCGGGCGTGTCCTCGGTGACGGGGGTGCGGGCCAGGAGGCGTCGTCGGCGCACGGCCGAGCGCACCGAGTCGATGGCGGTGTGGCGGGCGATCGCCAGCAGCCAGGTGCGGGCGCTCGAGTCCCCGCGGAAGCGGGGAAGGGCCCGCAGGGCCCGCAGGTACACCTCTTGGGTGACGTCGTCGGCCTGGGCCGGCGAGGTGAGGTGGGCGCACACCCGCCAGACGTCGTCCTGGGTGGCCCGCACGAAGTCGGAGAGCGCGACCCTGTCGCCGGCCTGGGCACGAACCGCCAGCTCGGTGAGCGCATCCGAGTTCATCGGAGCCACCGTACGGCTCCGACGGCGCGTCGAGGAACTTTTCGTCGAGGACCAACGACCCTTTCTCACATGGACTGCGAACGCTGCCGCGAGGCCATCTCCGCCCGCCTGGACGGCCACGACGACGAGGGTCCGGAGGTCGACGAGCACCTGGCGACGTGCCTCGCGTGCCAGGCCTGGCGTGCCGACGCCGTCGCGCTCGCCCACCGGCTCGACCTCCACGTCGCCGATCCGGTTCCGGACCGATCGTCCGCCATCCTCGCGGCGCTCGCCGCCGACCTCGCTGCCGAGGAGCAGGAGGCCCGCGACGACTCGTTGCTGCCCTGGCGGGTCGGGCTCGTCGCGCTCGGCGTCGTGGAGCTGCTCCTCGCCGTTCCGGCACTGGTGGCCGGCCAGGAGGCGGGTGCCGGCGTCCACGCAGCCCGCGAGATGGGCTCGTTCGACGTCGCCCTCGCTGTGGGCTTCCTGGTCGCCGCGTGGCGGCCGGCTCGAGCCTGGGGCATGGTGCCCCTCGTTGCCGTCCTCGCGGGCTGCCTCGCGGTCACCAGCGGGGTGGACATCGCCGAGGGCCGTGCGAGCTTCACCGGCGAGACCCTCCACCTGACCCACCTCGTGGGCCTCGTGATGCTCTGGGCGCTGGCTCACGCGTACCGTCGACCCCTCCCTGGTCCTAACCTCGCCCCTTCGTGAAGAGGATCCTCGCTGGCGCCGCCATCGTGGCGGTGGCGTTCGGGGCGCTGGTGGCCGGGGCGGGGCCGGCCGCGGCCCACGCCTCCCTCGAGTCCACCAGTCCGAGCGCCGGTGCGGTGCTGGCCGAGGCGCCCGAGCAGGTGGCCCTCACCTACAGCGAGCCGGTCGAGGTGTCGCTCGGCGCCGTCCGGGTCTACGACTCCAATGCCGAACGGGTCGACGAGGGCGGGGTCCGCCACGACGGCGGCGACACCGTGGTGCAACCGCTGAGCAGTCTCGCCGACGGCTCGTACGTCGTCACCTGGCGGGTGGTGTCCGCCGACGGTCACCCCATCCACGGCGCCTTCACCTTCCAGGTGGGCGATGTCGCCACGGGCGACACCGACGCGCTCGCCCGTCGCCTCCTCGCCGCCGACGGGGGGAGCGAGGCCGTGGGCGTGCTGTTCGCGGTCGTGCGCTTCCTCGTCTTCGCCGCGGTGGTGCTGCTCGTCGGTGCCGCCGCGTTCTGCCTGCTGGCCTGGCCCGAGGGACTGGGCCTCGACCGGGTCCGCCACCTGCTCTGGTGGGCGTGGGGGGTGGCGTTGGCCGCCACCGTGGTGAGCGTCGGCACCCAAGGTGCCTATGTGGGCGCCCTGCCGTTGGGCGACGTGGTCGACGTCGACGTGGTGTCCTCCGTGTTCGACAGCCGGTACGGGAGGGTCGCCCTCGGCCGGGTGGTGCTGCTCGTCGTTGCCGGTCTCGCGCTCGTGGCCTCATCGCTGCGACCGGCGCGGGAGGACGCCGAGGGGGCGGACCACTCGCACGAGACCGGTGAGGGCCCGTCCGTGGGTGTCCGTGTCGCCCTCGGGGTGCTCGGCGTCGGCCTGTTGCTCACCCTCGGGCTGAGCGGCCATGCCGCCGCCGGGAACCTCGTGCCGTTGGCGCTCGCCACCGACCTCGTGCACGTGGGTGCGGCGGGCCTGTGGCTCGGAGGCCTGGTGGTGGTCCTCGCGGTGGCGCTGCCCCGACATCGCGTGGACGAGCTCCGGCGCGTGGTGCCCCGCTTCTCCAGCATCGCCTTCGCCTCGGTGGCGGCGCTCGTCGTGACCGGCGTGATCCAGTCCTGGCGCCAGGTGGGCAGCCTCGAGGCCCTCACCGACACGACCTACGGCACGCTCCTGCTGGTCAAGCTGGCCCTCTTCATGGTCATGGTGGGGTTCGGCTACCTCGGCCGCCGCTGGGTCCAGCGGGGGTACCGGGCAGCCGCCGGAGAGGACGCAGGGGACCAGGGAGACAGCGTCATCGACGAGGCCACGGTCGTGGCCGGCTATCGCCGCTCCATCCGGGTCGAGACCGTCCTCGGCGTCGCCGTCCTCGCGGTCACCGCGCTGCTGGTGAACGCCCAGCCGGCGCGCTCCGCGCTGGCCCAGGCCTACGCCGCTGAGCTCGTGGCCGACGATCTCCTCATCGATCTCACCATCGATCCGGCCAAGGCCGGGCCGACGGAGATCCACGTGTACACCCTGACCACGACCGGAGCCGTGGCCGAGGTCGAGGAGCTCACGCTCTCGCTCAGCCTCCCGTCACGCGACATCGGCCCGCTCGAGGTTCCCCTCGAGCGGGCCGGGCCAGGGCACTTCTCGGCCTACGACGTCGAGATCCCCCTGCCGGGTGAGTGGACCATCGACGTGCAGGCGCTGGTGGACGAGTTCACCGAGGCGACCGCCCAGGACACCGTGGACGTCCGGGGTCGCTGAGTCGGTCCGCCCCCCGGGCTCGCAGGGGCTAGGAGGGCTGCTCGAGGCTGGCGACCAGCGACTCGATGCCGGCCTGGTCGAGCTCGCCGGAACCCCGCTCGGCCACGGTGCCGTCGGCGTTCAGCGCCACGAAGAACGGGAAGCCGCTCACGCCGTAGGCGCCGGCGGCGGTGTCGTCCTCGGAGTCGGCCATCACGTCGCCGGGCCAGTCCTCGCCCTCCAACCAGTCCTGCGGCGGGTAGTTGGGCTGGGCGGCCTCGGTGCTCGTGGCCACGGCGACCAGTCGGATGTCCTCGGGGATGGTGCCGTCGGCCTTCCACTCGACGAGGCGGGGCACCTCGGCCTGGCAGTGGGGGCACCAGTGGGCGACGAACACGACGAGCGTGGGCTGGTCGCTCGGGCCGCCGATGGTGATCGGCTCACCGGCGAAGGTCGAACCCTCGAGCGTGGGGGCGGTGGCGCCGACGGCGGGGTCCTCGCCGCCCTCGGGGAACTCGGCGAGGGCGGTGCCCTCCACGGTGACCGGTGCCTCCTGGCCGGCGGTGGCCTCGTCGTCCTGGGACAGGGCGGCCACCACGACCGCGACGATGCCGAGGCCGAGGATGCCGACGAGCACCCAGAGGGCGAGCGACGGGCGCTTGCTCTTTCCCTGCGCCTGCTGGACGGCGCGGGCGGGGGCCTTGGCCTTCGGATTGGGACGGTTGCTCACGATGCCTCGCTCGGGGTGGGGTCGGACGGAGATGGTTCGGGAGGAGATGGTTCGGGAAGGGTGGCGTCGGGCTCGGCGTGCTCGTCCTGCTGCTCGGCGTCAGGGGACAGATGGGTCATCAGGAGCGCGATCAGCACGAAGGCGCTGAGGGCCATGGTGGGGATGGTGATGAACCCCAGCTCCTCGATCCACTTGATGGTGCACGGGTTGGCGGGGTCGCACACGCCGCCGGAGCCCTCGATCCAGGGGAAGCGCTCGACGAGCACGTGGAAGGTGCTGATGCATGCGCCGATCACCGCCATGGGCAGCACATAGGTGCGGATGCCCTCGTCGCGTCGGTACCAGGCGATGGCGAGCAGCAGCACCTGGGGGTACATGGCGATGCGCTGGTACCAGCAGAGGTTGCAGGGGATGAAGTCGGCCACCTCGGAGAGATAGAGGCTTCCTGCCATGGACACGGCGGCGACGAGGAGGGCGAGGGGGAGGATCTGCCCGGCGAGCGCGTCGTGGGTGCGGGCGCGCAGGCCGGGGGACACGTGGGCGGCGATCAGCACCACGGAGGCCACCCAACTGGCCACGGTCAAGAGCGCGAGCAGGAGCGCGACGGCGTCGGTGCTCATCGGTCGGCGGGGGGAGCGGGGGTCATCGGGGAGGGGGAGGGCACAGGGGGACCTCGGTCTGTTGGTCGTCCGGGCGGGCCCAGTGGTTCCCGGGACGGGTCACGGGTATTCGTAGATCTCGTCGGGCTCGTCCGCGGCGCGGATGGTGACATCGGCCAGGACGGGCGGGTCGAGGGACTCGCCGGGGGGAGGCGACCGGTCGAGGTCCAGGGTGCCCTCGACGTGCACCCACGACTCCTCGTCGGGGAGGTCACCGGGTTCGACGGGTACCTTCACCTGCACCGCGAGGGCGTCGGCGGCGCAGCACCCGATCATGAAGCGGGTGAGCAGGAAGCTGCGCCCGCCGCCGTCGGGGTCGGCGACCACGAAGCCGGTCAGGGTGACGGGCTGCTCGGCCAGCAACTGGCGTTGATCGGCGTCCTGGGTGGCCCGCACGAAGTCGATGTTGCGCAGCGCCGGTGCCTGACCACCGAAGGAGTTGGCGTTGAGGTACTGCGCCAGGTCGAACTCGCCCGGCGGGAGGACGCGCTGCGAGTTCTGCCGGCCGGCGGCGTAGGAGCCGAGCGGGTTCGAGCCGACCGCGACGGCGACGCACAGCGGCAGGGCGAGCAGCCACCCGACCCGCGTGGCGTGGTGGTGGCCGCGGTGCCCGCCGCCTTGGGCGTCCGCCTCCGCCCCCGCCCCTGCCTCGCGCCGGCCCAGCACGACCACGGCGAGGCCGACCGCGACGAGGATGGCGCCCGAGAGCACCAGCCACCGGGTCATCGAGGGCTTGATGTACAGGAGGTGGGTGGGGGTGAGGCCCATCCAGAGGGAGAAGCCGCCGATGAGGGTCACCATGGCCCCGGCGTCGGTGCGCCTCACAGCAGCACCGACCCCACGATCGAGGCGGTCAGGATGGCCACGGTCAGCACCAGCGGGGTGAAGCGCAGCGAGAAGCCCTTCCCGAAGGCGCCCGCCTGGAGGGCGATCAGCTTGAGGTCGACCATGGGCCCGACGGTGAGGAAGACGAGCCGGGAGGTGAGGGAGAACTGCGTCATCCCCGCGGCCACGAAGGCGTCGGCCTCGGAGCACACGGACAACAAGATGGCGAGGCCGGCCATCACCAGGATGGCCACCACCCCGGACCCGCCGATGCGGTCGAACACGCTGGGGGGCACCAGGGTCTGCATGGCCGCGACCAGGCCGGCGCCGGCCACGAGGAAGCCGCCGGCCTGGAGGAAGTCGCCGGCGGCGGTCGACACGAAGTTGTCGAAGCGGTTGCCGTGGTCGTGCACCTTCATCTTCGAGGTGAGCCAGTCCGGTCGGGCCAGGCCCGACCAGAAGAAGCCCACGATCAGTGCCGTGACCAGCGACGCGAGGAAGCGGGCGGCCACCATCTCGGGCCGTCCCGGGAAGGCCACCGCGGTGGACACCATCACGATCGGGTTGATGGCCGGCGCCGCCAAGAGGAACGTGAGCGCGGCGCCCTCGGGGATGCCGCGGGACACCAGGCGCCCGGCCACGGGGACCGAGCTGCACTCACAGCCCGGAAGCAACGCGCCGGCGGCGCCCGCCGCGGGGACGGCGAGGACGGTGCGCTTGGGGACGGCGTTGGCGATCCAGCTCGAGGGCACGAGCGCCGAGATGGCGGCGCTGATGACCGTGCCGAGCACCAGGAAGGGGATGGCCTGGAGGGTCAGGGAGACGAAGATCGTGGACCAGTTGCGCAGGGCCTGGCCCTCGAAGAGGTAGCCGAACGACCCCCGGGCGATGAGCACCACGGGGATGTAGGCCCACACGAGGCCGGCGAGGCCGATGCGGGTGGCCCGCTGCTCGTCGGCGTCATCGACGTCGACCTCTGCCCCGACGCCGGGCGTGTCCAGCACCTCGCCAGGCTATTCCCCGCTCGCCGCACCGCCGACGCGCCCCGGAGGACCGGGCCGTCTACTCGTACGTGTCGCCGGGGCGGGGCACCTCGCGGACCGAGGTGGCCTCCAGGTCGACCCGGGGCAGGTCGACGGTGTCGGGCGCCACGGCCGGCGCCGGGACGACCGTCCCCTCCACCTCGACCCAGGCGTCCTCGGCGGGGCGCCCACCGCCGACGACCCCGACCTGCACCGGGATGGCGTCGGCCGCGCAGCACGACAGGACGAAGCGGGTCAGCAGGAACCCGTCGGGGACCTCGTCGCTGTGCACGACGAGGCCCTCGAGGCGCACCGGGGTGTCGTCCAGCGAGTCGGCCGAGTCCCACAGGGCGCGGTCGATCGTCTCGGTGATGCGCAGTTCGGCGACACCGTCGGCGGTGGCAGGCAGCGGGGGGAACTCCGTGCCGAGGTACACGGGTGCGCGCGCCTCCTGACGGCGGGCGGCGTCGGCGCCGAGGGGCGCGGGCGCCACCAGGAGCAGCACCACGAGGGGCAGCACCAGCAGCCAGCCGATGGTCGGGCCTCGGCTGTGGTGGTGGTCGGCGTGCTCGTCCTGACCTTCCTGGCCGGCATCGGCCCCGGGACCCTCGTGATCGCCGAGGTGGCCGGCGTCGCTGTCGTGCGCATCGCTCGCGGCGAGGTCCTCCTCGGTTGCCCCCCGGAACGAGGTGGCGAAGCCCAGCGCGACCAGCACGCCGCCGGCGAGCAGGAGGGGCCAGTACATCGAGAGCTTGACGTAGCTGTCGAAGGTGCGGGTGACCACGAGGCGGAGCGCCACGAGCCCGGCCACGAGCAACAGGACGCCCTGGGTCTTGCGGTTCACAGCAGCACCTCGCCCACGAGGATCGACGCCAGGACCGCCACCGTGAAGGTGAGGGGGGCGAAGCGGACGGCGAAAGGTCGCCCGAAGAAGCCGACCTGGAGGGCGATCAGCTTCAGGTCGACCATCGGCCCCACCACGAGGAAGGCGAGGCGGGCCGTCAGGGAGAACTCGTTGAGGCTGGCGGCCACGAAGGCATCGGCCTCGGAGCACATGCACAGCACGACGGCGAGGAGGGCCAGGGACAGCACCGCCAGGAGGCCGTGGTCGGCGATGGTGTCGAGGGCCGAACGGCCGACGGTGACCTGCAGGGTGGCCGCCACGAAGGCGCCCACCACCAGGTAGCCGCCGGCGTGGAGGAGGTCGTGCACCGCGGTGGCCCGGAAGCGCTCGAGGGGTGGGTCGTCGTCGTGGCCGACGGTGCGGCGGGCCTTCTCGGTCCAGTCGTCGTTGCCCTGGCGGATCCAGATCCATCCGACGACCACGGCGGCGAGCAGCGACGCCACGAACCGGGCCAGCGCCATCTCGGGCGCGCCGGGGAACGCCACCAGCGTCGAGATGATGACGACCGGGTTGATGGCCGGCGCGGCGAGCAGGAAGGTGACCGCCGCCGCCGGCGGGACGTCGCGGGCGACCAGGCGTCCGGCCACCGGGACCGACCCGCACTCGCAGCCGGGGAGCGCGGCCCCGGCCAGCCCGGCGACCGGCACGGCCAGGACCTGCTGGCGGGGCAGGGCGCGGCGCAGTGCGGCAGGGGACACCCAGGCCGCGATCGCCGCGCTGATGAGCACGCCGAGGACCAGGAAGGGAAGGGCCTGGACGGTGATCGACACGAAGATGGTCGACCAGGTCTGGAAGCGCGGGTTGTCGAACAAGGGCGCCAGCGGCCGTTGCAGCAGCGCCAGAAGGACGAGGGCCCCACCCAGCACCTCGGCGGTGCCGATGACCCGCGATCGGGTACGGGTGGGCGACCGCCGGCTCACGCGACGGCGGTGGGGCGACGGAGCGTCCGAGCGAGCTCGGTGCCGGCGAGCACGAGGAAGAACACCAGGACCGCCGTGCCCGCCATGGTGGCGCCGGCGGCGGTGTCGTAGTGGAAGCTGAGGACCAGGCCGAGCGCGACGCTGGCCACGCCGATGGCCGCCGCCGTGATCATCATCGTCGGGACGCGGCGCACGAGCAGCGAGGCCGTGGCGGGCGGGGCGATCAGCAACCCGAAGACGAGGAGGGTGCCCACCGCCCGGAACGACGACACCACCGCGATGGCGATGAGGCCGAGCAGCACCACGTTGGCCAGGCGTGGCCGCAGGCCGAGCAGCGCGGCCTTGTCCTGGTTGAAGGCGAGGGCCAGGAAGGGCCGGTAGAGGAGGGTGCAGGCGGCGATGGTGAGCACAGCGGCGACGGCCTGGGTGCGCAGATCGGCTGATGTCACGCCGAGCACGTTGCCGAACAGGAAGCCGGTGAGGTCGGTGGTGAACGTGCTGGCGCGCGAGATGATGATCACGCCGAGCGCCAACATCCCGACGAAGAGCAGGCCGATCCCGGTGTCCTCGCGGAGGTTGCCCCGCCGGTTCACCAGGTTGATGCCGGCGACCATCACCGCCGCGCTCACCAGTGCCCCGACGGTGAGGTCGAGGCCCCAGAGGAACGCGAGGGCGATGCCGGGCAGCACACCATGGGCGAGGGCGTCGCCCATGAAGGCCAGCCCCCGCAGCACCACCCAGGTGCCGACCACGGCGCAGATGGTGGCGGCCAGCGCCCCGCCGAGCAGGGACCGCTGCATGAATTCGTACTGGAAGGGGTCGACGAACCAGGCGATCACGGCGACCCCGCCATCACGACGTCCCGGACAGCGCGGCGGTGATGGCCGCGCTGTTGCTCGTGATCATGTCCAGGTAGGTCTCGGCGTCCGAGCCGGGCTCGCCGAGCGACTCGCTGTACAGCGCGACCACCTCGACGTCGAGGCCGCCCTCCTCGGCCAGCGCATCGGCGAGCTCGGTGGGGGAGGAGGCGTCGGCGAAGATCGCGGGCACCTCGTTCTCCTCGATGACCGCGGCCAGGTCGGTGAGCTCTTGCGAGCTGGTCTCGGCGAGCGTGGTCCCACCCGGGATGACGGTGCCGATCACCTCGAAATCGTACCGGTCGGCGAAGTAGGCGAAGACCTCGTGGTTGGTCACGAGCACGCGCTGGTCGGCGGGGATGGCGCTCAGCTCCTCTTCGATGGCCTGGTCGGCGGCGCGCACCTCGTCGGCGTAGGTGGCGGCCTGCTCGGCCACCACGTCGCCGGCGAGGGCGGGGACCTCCTCGCCGAGCGACGTGGCGAGCTGCTCGACCCCGTCGGCCATGCGAGCGGGATCGGTGAACACGTGGGGGTCGAGGGCCTCGCCCTCTTCTTCGCTGTGGGCGGCTTCCTCGTCGTGGGCGGCCTCTTCTTCGCTGTGGGCGGCTTCCTCTTCGCTGTGGGCGGCTTCCTCGTCGTGCGCGCCCTCCTCCTCGTGCGCGTGGTCGTGGGCGCCCTCGGCGAGGGGCAGCGGGTCGAGGCCGGGAGCGACCTCGATGACCGGGACGCCGGCCTCCTCTGCGGCGTCGAGGGCGTCGGTCATGCCCGCTTCGAACCCGAGCCCGTTGGCCACGATGACGTCGGCGTCCTGGAGCTGCGCGGCCTCGGCCGCGGACAGCTCGAACTCGTGGGGATCGACGCCGGCCGGCATCAGCACCTCGACGGTGGCCTCGTCGCCGACCACGTTGGCGACCACGTCGCCGAGGATGCTCGTGGTGACGACGACGGTGGGCGAGTCGCTGGACGCGTCCTCGGACGTGTCGGAGCCGCAAGCCGCAGCGACCAGTGCGAGCGCGGACGCGGCGGCGATGAGGGCGGAGGTGCGAAGGTGGCGGCGGAGCATGCGGATCTTCCCCACTAGAATGAGAACTACTCTTACATAGAGCACCCTACGGATGACCACGCCCCCGCGCAACACACCCGCCCAGACCGTCAACGTCGAGGACCTCGTCGTCCGCTACGGCGGACGCGTCGCGCTCGAGGGCGTGAACCTGTCGCTGCACGCCGGTCAGGCGACCAGCCTGATCGGCCCCAACGGCTCAGGGAAGTCCACCCTGCTCAACGCGCTGGCGGGCCTGCACCGGCCCGATCGTGGGTCGGTGAAGGTGCTGGGCGAGCGGCCCGAGGCGGTCCGGGCCGACATCGCCTACGTGCTGCAGGCGACCACAACCGGTGCCCACCTCCCGGTGACGGCCCGGGAAGCGGTGGCGATGGGCCGCTACGCCCATCTCGGCCCCCTGCGCCGCTTCTCTGCGGACGACCGTCGTCTCGTCGACGAGGCCCTCGACCGCCTCGACCTGCTGCCGCTGGCCAAGCGCCACCTCAACGAGCTCTCCGGCGGGCAGCGCCAGCGGGTCTTCGTGGCGCAGGGACTGGTGCAACACGCGTCGGTGCTGCTCCTCGACGAGCCCCTCGCCGGCCTCGACCTGGCGTCGCAGAAGGCCATCCTGGACGTCGTCGCGCAAGAACGCGACCGGGGCGTCACGGTGGTGACGAGCACCCACGACCTGGGGGAGGCGGCCACCGCCGACCACCTGGTGCTGCTGGCCGGTCGCCTGGTGGCGGCCGGCACGCCCGAGGAGGTCCTCACCGCGGAGCACCTGGCCGCCGCCTACCGGGGCGCGGTGCTGCGTCTGGCCGACGGCTCGATCATGGTGGACGACGGCGCCCACCACCATCACGAGGCCGACCCCGCCGACGAGGTCGATCACGGCCGCCACGAGCACCGAGCCGACGAGCAGCGTCGACCCCCTCCAGGGTGACGTCCCGCGGTGCCCCACCGCCGGACTCCGATTCTCACTGATTCCCACTTCACGAGGTACCCTCGGGCCGTGGACCTGCACAGCACCGTTGCGGACCGACTCGCCGGCAGCGACCAGCGCTACACCGCCAACCGGCGCGCCGTGGTCGAGGTGCTCGACGAGAGCGACCGCCCCCTCACCATCCCCGAGATCCTCGGGCACCGGTCGGGGCTCGCCCAGAGCTCGCTGTACCGCAACCTCGCCGTGCTCGAGGAGACCGGCGTCGTGCACCGGGTGCACAGCTCGGACGACTTCGCCCGCTACGAGCTGGCGGAGGACCTCGCCGGCCACCACCACCACCTGATCTGCTCGTCGTGCGGCACCGTGGCCGACTTCACCGTGTCGGCCGAGGTGGAGGCCACCCTCGAGGCCGCTTTCGAGGGCGTGGCCGGGGCTACGGGCTTCCGGGCCGAGCACCACCGCCTCGACCTCGTGGGGCGCTGCCGCGACTGCGTTTGAGCCGCTCGCGATCGCTCGGGCTGCGCGGCCCGAGCGGCGCAGCGTTGCCCTACGGGCCGGTGTCGAGCATGCGCTGCATGATGACGACGTCGAGCCACTTGCGGTGCTTACGGCCGACCTCGCGCTCGACGCCGACGTGCTCGAAGCCGACCGCGCCGTGCAGGGCGATGGACGCGTCATGGCCCCCGACGATGCGGGCGATCACGGTGTGGAAGCCGTGGTTGGTGGCCGTGTCGACGAGCGCGGCCAGCAGGGCCTTGCCCACGCCCGCCCCTTGGTGGTCGCGGTGCACGTACACCGAGTCCTCGACCGTGGTGCTGTAGGCCGGCCGTTCGCGGAACGGC
Organism: Acidimicrobiales bacterium; assembly: GCA_016794585.1. Taxonomy (NCBI): domain Bacteria; kingdom Bacillati; phylum Actinomycetota; class Acidimicrobiia; order Acidimicrobiales; species Acidimicrobiales bacterium. The sequence goes on along the minus strand of JAEUJM010000034.1, from coordinate 2,292 downwards.
GAGAGCGACGCGAAGCCCCACACGTGGCCGTCGTCGCCCTCCGCCACCAGCACGGCGTGGGCGCCGTTGCGGTCCACCAGCCACGCCTGCTGCTCCTCGAGGGTGCGCGGGACCAGGTCGAAGGTGACCGTCGAGGTGGTGACCTCGACGTTGTAGATGGCGCGAATGGCCTCGGCATCCGCCACCGTCGCCGACCGCACCACGAAGCTCACGGCGGCGACGCTACCGGGGCGCGCCGGCGGTGGGCACCTGCGGGGTGGCGACCCTGCGTCCCGGTCAGTGGGTCGCGCGGGAGCGCCGACTGGGCAGCGGCGGCGGCTCGACGGCCGAGGGCTCGAGGATGGCGAGGTCGCCCGTGAGCGCCTCGATCTTGGCCCAGGAGGCGACGTCGTCGTCCTCGGTGAGGAACACGATCTGCTGGTGGCCGGCGGCGCGTCCGAGCAGTTCGAGCAGCGAGGGCTTCACCGACGAGTCGAGCTCGATGAACGGGTCGTCGAGGATGAGCGGGAAGCTCTCGTGGCGGGGACCCACCGAGCGCAGCTGCGCGAGGCGCCCGATGAGCGCGTGGGCCATGCCCGAGGTGAGGTCGTTGTCGATGGCGGGCGCGGCCAACGCGGTCGAGCCCACCTCTCGCCGCATGCGGGCCGCGGCCATGATCTCCTCGTGGTGGTCGATGGCGAACTGCACCTGCACCGGGCCGGCGACCTGCTCCCAGCCCGCGAGCGCCTCGCGGTAGGCCTCGGCGGCCTCCATGAGGCGCCGGCGGTTCTGGTCGGTCGCGAGCAGCCCGTTCACCCGCTGGAGGTGGAAGCCGAGGTAGGAGCTGGCGCCCGCCTGCTCGAGCACGTCGTTCTCCTTGGCCCGGGCGTTCTCCATCCGGCGCCAGTAGAGCATCGAGATCCCGGTCGCCACGGCGGCGAAGAGCACGAAGGGCAGCGCCGTCTCCGGGCCCTCGAGGATGGAGAGGGGGATGGCGCCCAGGGTGGCGAACGCGGCGGTGAAGAACGAGAGCCGCCGGACCCGGTCGTGGTCCTCCTGGGCCCGCAGGAACGCGGCGTGGCGGGACTCGATCTCCTCGACGACCGCGGCGTCCTCGGGGGTGGAGCCGGTCGCCGCCGCCTCGGCCTGGAGCTGGTCGTCGCAGATGGTGACGTGGTCGGCCGCGGCCCAGAGCGCGGCCTGGTCGACGGCGGCGAGGTCCCGGATGAGCTGGTCGCTCTGGCTGCTCGTGGTGAGGTCCGACGCGTTCATGCGCAGGTAGCGCTTGGCCGACCGGGGGTCGAGCCCGGCGCGGGTGAGCAGGTCGATGGAGCCGTCCGCGGTGGCGAAGTGACTCGAGATGTCGAGTCCCTGCTCGACGTCGACCACGCGGTGCCGGCCGCCGTGCGGGCGGAACACCGCCAGATGGCGTCCGGAGTCCTCCTCGAGCTCGAGGTGCACGCCGGGCCGGCTGCTGCTGAGGGCGCCGACGAGCTCGCTGACGAGCCCCTCGCGCTCGAGTCGGCCCACCCCGGCGACCACGGTCAGGCGGGGATGCAGGTCGAGCGTGAAGGTGTTGTCGCCGGCCTCGATCACCAGTCGCTCGTAGTGCACACTTCCGCATCGGCAGCGATCCGCCCGGACGTTAGGACCGATTCTGGGTCGTACGGCCCATGCCGTACGACCCTTTGCCATGTGCCTCCTTCGTCGGCACGCCTCCGGCATCGGGTTCGCCCGTGTTGCGCCTGCGCTCCGCTCCGGCACGTCGCCCTTCGTCGGCACGCCTCCGGCATCGGGTTCGCTTGTGTTGCGCCTGCGCTCCGCTCCGGCACGTCCCGCCCGGTCCCCCGCCGAACCGGGTTGGAGGGAGCGTGGCCGATGCGGGTAGGCTGGTCCGCTGTCCTCCGGCCCCGGCTGGGGGCGACGCCCCCTTAGCTCAGTCGGTAGAGCACAGCCATGGTAAGGCTGGTGTCGCCAGTTCGATTCTGGCAGGGGGCTCGCAGGACGTGGACCGGACCCCGGTCCACGCAAGCGCCCCACCCGGGCGGCGTAGCTCAGTCGGTAAGAGCACTCGGCTCATAATCGAGGGGTCGTCGGTTCGAGTCCGACCGCCGCCACCACTCTTCAGCACCCACAGCAGACAGGTTCAAGGAGCAACTCGCGATGTCCAAGGCCAAGTTCGAGCGGAACAAGCCGCACGCCAACATCGGCACGATGGGTCACATCGACCATGGCAAGACCACGTTGACGGCGGCGATCACGAAGGTGCTGTCGGAGGGTTCGGATTCGTCGGAGTTCACGGCGTTCGAGGAC
>JAEUJM010000033.1 GCA_016794585.1 Acidimicrobiales bacterium | reverse complement strand
CGAGGCATCGACGCCGTCCGAACCGAGTGGCTCACCATCCTCACCGGCCACAACCTCACCCTCCTCCACGCCCACCGGGCATGACCCGCCAGGGCACTGCCCGCGCCCCCACCACCACAGCGGCCTAACGAGACAGCCTCTAGGTGTTGCACGCGACCTACCAGAACGAGCGGGGTGGGTCAGTCTCCCTGCTCGACGAAGTCGAGGAGGCGCTCGACCGCGCCGACGAGCTCGGGGCGAAGGTCGGCGTAGGTCGTCACCTTGTTGCGTAGCGACGGCCAGAAGCCCTCGACGGTGGTGCCGAGGGCGGCGGCGAAGCCGGTCTTCCAGTCCTGGCCGCGGGGGACGTCGGGCCACTCGGTGCGACCCATGACCCGGGGCTGGATGCCCGCCCACACGTCGACGAACGGGTGGCCGGTGACGAGCACGTTGTCGTCACGCACCCCCGCCACGATTCGAGCCTCCTTCGAGCCGTCCACGAGGTGATCGACCAGCACGCCGAGGCGGCGGGTGGGCGAGGGGCCGAAGCGACCGACCTCGGCCACCAGGTCGTCGATGCCGCCGAGAGGCTCGACCACGATGCCGAGCTCGCGCAGGTCATCGCCCCAGACGTGCTCGAGCAGCTCCGCGTCGTGGCGGCCTTCCACCCATATTCGACTGGCCCGGGCCGACCGGGCCTTGGCCGCGGTGGCGGCCACCGACCCGCTGGCGGTGAGCGTGGGACCGGCGACCTCGCGCCGGGGCGGCACGAGCGTGACCGGTTTGCCCTCGAGCAGGAACCCGCCCCGGACCCAGCCGAAGTGGCGGAGATGGCCGCTGCGGCCCCGCAACGTGACCGCCGCCGACGAGAGATTGACGACGTCCCCGCAGAACCCCGAGGACCGGTCCTCCACCACCAGGCCGACGGTGGCCTCGACCTCCGGGTACTTCGTGGGGGCGCGCATCTCGGCGTACTCGTCGAGGATGTCCCGGTCGTAGGGCATCCCCCGACTATGGCCGACGAGCCACCCGCGGCCCAGGCATCAGCCCACCGAACGCTCGAAGCAGCATGGCTACGCTGCGGAGCGGAGCGGAGCAGCAGCGCCGACGAACCGGATGGCGAAGCCGTCCCGACGAAGGAGGGACATGGCCAACAAGGCGTGGGAGATGGGGAACCGGTCCGTGGCCGCCGTGAAGGCGCAGGACAAGGAGGGGTGGATCGCGCTGTTCGCGCCCGACGGCGTCGTGGCCGACCCGGTGGGGCCGTCGATGTTCGACCCCGAGGGCAAGGGCCACGTCGGTCCGGAGGGCATCGGCGCCTTCTTCGACGCCGCCATCGCCGGCAACCACATCGAGTTCGAGTTCCGCGAGCGCTACCCGTCGGGTGACGAGTGCGCCAACGTCGTCACCATCACCACCACGCTGCCGGACGGCTCGAAGGCCATCGTGGACGCGGTGACGGTCTACAAGATGGCCGCCGACGGCGAGCACCTCGCCTCGATGAAGGCCTACTGGTCCCCCGACGACATGCGCTTCGAGCCCGCCCCGGACGCCGGTTGAGTTGATCGGGTGATGCGCGCCGCTCGCCCCCTCGCCACGCTGGCCGCCGGTCTCGCCGTGCTTGCGGTACCCGCCCGGGCCGGCGCCACCCGTGCGGCGGAGTCCCCGCCACCGCCGCCCTCGGGCGAGGAGGTGGTCATGACCACCTTCGGTTTCACGGGAGCGCCCGAGCGCTTCGTGGTGCCCGAGGGCGAGTGCCGGATCTACCTGTCCGCCATCGGCGGCTCGGGTGGTGCGGGCTCGCAGGGCCGTCCGCCGGCTGACGGCGGTCAGTCCGCCTACATCATCGTCACGGTCGACGTGACCCCGGGCCAGGTGCTCACCATCGACGTCGGCGGCGGTGGGGGCGACGCCGAGAACGGGCAGCCCGGAGAGGGCGGGTACGGCGGCGGCGCCCCGGGCGGCGACGACACCGGGACCACCCTCAACGACGGCGGTGGCGGCGGGGGACGGACGGCCGTCCTCGACGCGGCCACCGGCATCCCCTTCCTGATCGCCGGCGGTGGCGCCGGCGGAGGAGGCGGTTCGCGTGACGGTCGGGGCGGCGACGGAGGACCCGACGGCCGCGACGGTCGGGACTCCGGCGACGCCGGCGGCGGCCAGGGCGGGACCGACGTCGCGGGCACGGGCGGCCACGCCGGCACCGGCGGATCAACCGGCGAGGACGCCGTTGGCGTCGACGGTGGCGCGGGCGCGTCGGGGCCCGGCGCCGGGGGCGGCGGTGGGGCCGGCGGCGTGCGCGGAGGCGGTGGTGGGGGAACGACCTCCGTCGTCGGTGCGGGCGGCGGGGGCGGGTCCAGCTACGCCGTGCCGGGGGCGACCTTCTCCACCTCGCCCTCGGAGGGGCGTGGTGAGGTGATCATCGTGTCCAACATCCCGGAGGGGGCGTGCGGGGCCCCGGCGCCGCCGGTGCCAACCCCGGCCACACCGGTCGCCATCGAGCCGGCCTTCACCGGCTGAGGAACGCCTCGGGGAACGCGGCCCGGCCCTCCTCGACGCCCCTACTCGACGACGATGGGGCGGATGGTGTTGAACACCGCCTGCGAGCCCGGGAAGTCGTTGTGGCCGATAGGCACCCGGATGTTGCGGGCGCCGCTGGCCAGCTGCGCCGAAGCGTTGGGCAGGATCACGGCGTCCTTGTCGGACCACAGCGCGGTGTAGGTGGCGGAGCCCGGGGTCTCGTCGGTGGCGTTCAGGGCCTTGACGAAGTCGGAGTTGTAGAACATCTCGCGGCACCCCGCCGACCAGAAGCACAACGACACGAGGGTGCCGTGGTTGGCGCCGGCCAGCGACACCCAGTCGTCCACCTTGCCGTTGCAGCCCGAGGCCTTCATGCACCACCGGGCGACGAGGCCGCCCTGCGAGTGCGCCACCACGTCCACGACGGGTGAGCCGGTCTGGGCCCGGACCTGGTCGATGTAGGTGTTGAGCTGCGCCGCCGAGGTCTTGTTCGACTGGCCGGTGTTGTAGCCGAAGGCGAACAAGCGGTTCGCCGGGAAGCCCGCGGCCACGAAGCGGCTGCGCATGGTGTTCCAGGTGGACGGGCTCGAGCTCCAGCCGTGCACGAACACGATTGGCTCGGGCGGCGGGGTCTGGGCCGCCGCCGGCGACGGTGCGCCCATCGCGAGGCTGGCCGCCAGCGTGGCGGCGAGCAGTCCGACGATGGCGAGTGTGCGGCGCGTGCGTCCCATGGTGATCCCTCCCGGTTCCCGACGACCGCGAGTCTGCCCGCCGGGGCCGGACCGCCGCCATCGAGGGCGTTGTGGGGTGACGGCCGAGCCAGCGGCTCAGGAGTTGGTCGCGCCCGGGAGGGCCGCGGCCACGGTGCGGTCCTTCCCCGCCGCCTTGGCTGCGAACATGGCCGCGTCGGCGGCCTGGAGCAGGTCGTGGACCGTGGCCCCCTCCCCGACGGGCCCCGCCACCACGCCGGCGCTGAAGGTGATGGGTGGGTCGGTGGCGGCCCGGAGGGCCACCCGCACTCGCTCGACGGCGGCCTCCGCCGTCGGGCCGTCGCTCCCGGGGAACAGCGCCGCGAACTCGTCGCCCCCCAGCCGGGCGAGGACATCGGTGCTGCGCAGGGAGGATCGGGCGATGTCGGCGAACGACCCCAGAAGGGCATCGCCGGCGCTGTGGCCCAGGGCCTCGTTGCGGGCCTTCAGCTCGTCCACGTCGACGTACACGACGGCGATCGGGTGACCCTCCCGCCGCGCCCTGGCCAATTCTCGCTTCGCCAGTTCCTCGAACTGGCGGCGGTTGGCGAGACCGGTGAGCGGGTCGGTGGTGGCGAGCTCGGCGACGGTGCGCAAGGCCGCCCGGGCGACCGCGAGGATCACGCCGACGAAGCCGTAGAGCGCGAAGCGCAGCAGGCCGTTGGCCAGGTTGACGCCCGGGGGAATCGCGCCCAGGTCGGCCGCAGTGGTCAGCACCCCGAGGGCGCTGGCCAGCCCGGCGACGACCAGCGCTGCTCGCCGGCCGGCGAACCAGCCGGCGATGGCGACCGGCACCAGGTAGATGGTGGCGAAGGCGAGGTACGGGCCCGACAGGTAGTCCCCGACGGCCACGAGCACGGTGAGCGCCACCGCCAGCGCGAAGGCGACCTGCGGGTCGACCTCGGCGTCCGCCCATCGCAGGGTGCGCCGTCCTGGCTCCGCCGGGGCCGAGGGCATGGCCCGAGAGTACGCGGTCGTGACGACGGACTGGTCGCCGGAGCCGCTGAAACCCGCGGTTTCCGTCGTGGCCGAAGGCCCCGACGACGCAATCACGTCAGGTTCGGGCGGGAAGGCCCGATCCGGGGGATCAGGCCGGCTGGTCCAGCACCGAGGCGCTGATGAGGTCCTCGAGGTAGCGGCTGTCCCACCAGGTGATCTGGAGCTGCTTGGCCCGGCGGAAGTACAGCTGGATGTCGTACTCCACGGTGAAGCCGACGCCGCCCCAGACCTGCTGGGCCATCGCGGTGAGGTCGCGGAAGGTGTCGCAGGCCACGAGCTTGGCCATGGGGGCCAGGCGGCTGACGTCACGACCGGTCGACTTGGCCCACGCCGCCTCGTAGACGACCGTGCGGGCGCCGTCGACGCGGGTGGCGGCGTCGGCGAGGTAGTGGGAGATGGCCTGGAAGGCGCCGATGGGCTTGCCGAACTGGAAGCGGTCCTTCGAGTACTGCACGGTGATGTCGAGGGCATGCTCGGCACCACCGGAGGCCTGCGCGGCGAGCAGGATGACCCCGTCGAGCATCACGTCGTGCCACGTGGCCCACCCGCCGGTGAGGTCGCCCACGGGCTCGGCCGAGACCGTCTCGAAGGTGACGGCGTACTGGGTGGAGGACGCGATGGTCTTCTGCTGGGAGAGGGTGACCCCGTCGGCGTCGCGGTCGACGAGGAACAGGCCGATGTCGGTCGGGCCGTCGCCGGTGCGGGCGAGGACGAGGAACGACGAGGCGGCCTCGGCGAAGGGCACGTGCCATTTCGTACCCGAGAGGCTGTCGCCGTCCCAGCGGGCCTGCACGCCCAGCGGGCCGAAGCCGCTCTCGGGCTCGAGCCACGCCGGGACCACGATCGAGCCCCCCGAGGCGATCATCGGGAGGTGGGCGTTCTTCTGCTCGTCCGACCCGGCGGCCAACAAGGCGCCGGCCGACAGCACGCAGCTCGGGAAGTGCGGCGAGGGCGCCAGCGAGCGACCCAGCTCCTCGTAGACCACGACGCCCTCGAGCATGGTCATGCCCGAGCCGCCGTACTCCTCGGGGATCAGCAGGCCGAGGAGGTCCAGGTCGGCCAGCTGCTGCCAGAAGGCGGGCGGGTAGCCGACCGGGTCGTCCTCCATCTCGCGGACGACGGTGAGGCCGGCCACGTCGTTGCACAGGCCGCGCACCATCTCGCGCAGCATCTCCTGCTCTTCGGTGAAGTCGAGATCCATGTCAGGGCTTCCAGTCTCGGGGGTTCCAGGCGGGGCCCGTCCGGGCCCACGGGTTGTCGTCGGGGCCGACCGGCAGCGCGAGGCGCGCCGAGCCGGTGGTCATGGTGCGGTCGCCGTCCTCGCCGGCGACGGAGAGGGTCACCTCGACGCCGACCCAGCCGCAGCCGGTGGGATCCGTGCCCACCTCGGTGACCACCCCCCGGAACACCATGGTGTCGCCGGGGAAGATCGAGTCCTTCATGCGGAACGTCACGGTGCCGAGGCGGCCGTGCGGGCCGGTCCAGTCGGTGAGGTAGCGCTCGAACCAGGCGGCCTGGTTCGGGGTGTTGAGGAAGATGTCCTTGGTGCCGTTGCGCTCGGTGGCGAAGTGGTAGTCGTGGTGCATCGGCCGCCAGTCGCGGGTGGCGATGGCGCCGAGCACGACGGTGGTGGCGGTGACGTCGACCGACAGCTCCGGGAGCTCGGCGCCGACCTGCACCTGGTCGAGCGTGAGGGTGGGGGCCACGGAGCCCATCAGGCCGCTCCGTCCCGCTTGTAGCCGAACCCGGTGTAGGTCTCGACCCCGACCACCTCGTCGCGCTGGTTGAGGTACTCCACGTCGATCACCCAGAAGCGGCCGGTGCCGAGCTTGGTGGTCTTCGGGCCGCTGACCGAGCGCAGCACCTGGCGGCTGCGGATGCGGTCCCCCGGGCGCACCGGCACCCCGAAGGTGATGGTGTTGTCGGTCATCACCGCCTCGGGCAGCCCGAAGGCCTCCTTCAGGTCGAAATGCACCTGGAGGGGGACGAGGTTCTCGGTGGCGCCCGGCTGCCAGTGGTGCGGGCGGAACCACACCGACAGCATCGACGGCGGGGCGATGGGCCCCCCGGCCAGCTCGTCCGCCACCTCAGGATCCCAGAACAGCGGGTTGCCGTTCTCCACCGAGGCCAGGGACGTCCAGACGTAGCCCATCTCGGCGTCGAAGCCGGCGTCGGTCTCGTACTGCTCGACGCCGACCACGGCGGCGACGGCAGGCGGCAGCTCCGGGGTGTCCGGAGGATTCGTGGCGGTGTCGCTCATCGCACCGCTCCTTCCTCGAGGGGGACGTCTTCGTGGAGCAGGGCGTCGCTGTCGTCGAAGCCGGGGTCGCGGACCTCCACCCGGTCCGGGCGGGGGGCGCCGGCCCAGACCGCGGCCACCTGGCGGAACGTCTCACCGCTGGGGCGGACGGCCTCGACCACGTCGCCGCGGGCGAGGACCTGGGCGTCGTCCACCACCTCGTCGATGCCGTTGACCGGCGCCACGCAGGTGTCGGCGGGGCCGAGCTCGGCGACCCACTCGTCGCGGGAGCGGGTGGCGAAGGCGGCGGCGAAGTCGGCCCGGATCTGGTCCTGCACGGCGTCGTCGGACTGGTGGGCGGTCCACTGCTCGCACCCGAGGAGCCGGCAGAGGTTGGCGTAGAACTTCGGCTCGATCGCCCCCACCGAGAGCCACTTCCCGTCGCCGCAGCGGTAGAGGCCGTAGCAGGCGTAGCGGCCGGTGAGGATGTCGTGGCCGGGCTCGGGCACGACGCCGGTGGCGAGGTGCTCGTCGATGAGCAGGGCGAGCATGCCCACCACCCCGTCGGCCACCGAGACGTCGAGGTAGGTGCCCTCGCCGGTCTCGGACCGCCCGACCAGCGCGGCGAGGATGGCGATCACCGCCTGCATGCCGCCCGCGGCGATGTCGGCCACGGTGGCGCCCGGCAGGGTGAGCTCGCCGTCCCAGCGGCCCGAGCGGCCCTCCAGAGCGGGAGAAGAGCCCCGGCCGGCGCAGGCGAAGTAGCCGCCGGCGGCCAGGTAGTTCACGTCGTGGCCCGCCCACTGGGACTTGGGTCCTGTCTGCCCGTAGCCGCTGGTGGCGCAGTAGACGACGCCGGGGTTCACCGCCTTGACCGCCTCGTAGCCCACGCCGAGGCGGTCGACCACGCCGGGCCGGAAGCTCTCGATGACCACGTCGGCGTCGGCGGCGAGGCGCAGGAAGTGCGCCTTCCCGTCGTCGGACTTCAGGTCGAGGCGCACCCGCTCCATGCCCCGGTGCCCGCCGTAGGCGAAGAACGGCGGCTCGATCTGCACGCCCCCCGCCGCCGCGGGCGCCCCCACCTTGATGACCCGGGCCCCGTAGTCAGCCAACATCCGCGCCGCGCGCGCTGCGGGCCCGACGGTGGACAGGTCGAGCACCGTGACGTTGGTCAGCATGGTGTCAGGACCACGGTGCGACCCGGCAGCACACCCTCCCGGTCGAGCGTGGGGTCAACGGGCTTCGTCCCCGCCCCACCTTCGCGGCGCACGGGGTCGAGCCGCACGCACTGGGCGGAGCGACGGGCGGGGACGAAGTCCACTAGAAGTTCTTCGGGAGGCCGAGCTTGCGGCGGGCGATGATGTTCTTCTGCACCTCGGAGGTGCCGCCGCCGATGGTGTCGATCACCGTGTAGCGGTAGGTCGACTCCGAGCGGCCCTTCATGGGGGCCTCCTCGGTGTGCACCCGCAGGGCGCTGCCGGGGCCGGCGATGTCCATGGCCTCGTTGGCGAGGCGCACCGACAGCTCGGTGGCGAAGAGCTTGTACTGCGAGGCGTGGGTGGTCGGCGGGGCGCCGCCCTTCATCGACGCGGCCACGAAGCGCAGGCCGAGGACGCGGGCGGTCTCGGCGTCGGCCACCAGGCGGGCGATGCGCCGGCGGATGACCGGGTCGTCCTTGAGGGGCACGCCGTCACGCACCGTGGTGCGCACGTACTCGACGAGCAGGTCGAGGCGCTGCTTGATGGGCGAGAACGTGAACATGGTGAAGCGCTCGAGGTCGAGCGCCTGCGAGATGTACTGGAAGCCCTTGCCGACCTCACCCACGACGTAGTCGTCGTGGACGAACACGTCGTCGATGAACACCTCGTTGGTGCGCTCGTCGCCCATGGTCCACATGCCCTTGATGGTGATGCCGGGCTGGTCGAGGGGGACGAGGAAGAGGGTGATGCCGCCGTGCTTGTCGTCGGGGTCGGTGCGGGCGCCGAGCCAGTACCACTCGGCGAAGTGGGCCGAGGTGGTCCAGACCTTCTGGCCGTTGAGGCGCCAGCCGTCGCCGTCCTTGGTGGCCTTGAGCTTCATGGATGCGGCGTCGGAGCCGGCGTCGGGCTCGCTGTAGCCGACCGCGAACTCGACCTCGTTGCGCAGGATCTTGGGGAGGAACTCGGCCTTCAACTTGTCCGACCCGTGGTGGATGAGGGTCTTGCCGATGATGCCGACGCCCTTGCCGATCTGGGGACCGCCCCGGCCGGCGAGCTGCTCGTTCAGCAGGTACTCGTAGACGCCCTCGCCGTCCTGGCCGCCGTACTCCTCGGGCCAGGTGATGCCGAGCCAGCCCTGCTCACCCACCTCGGCCATGAAGGCCCGGCGCTTCGGGGTGTCGACGATCTGGGCCATGTTCTCCCGGGTCACGTCGAAGATGTCCGGGTCGTCGTGGGCGTCGAGGAATGCCTCGACCTCCTTCACGAAGGCCTGCTGCTCGTCGCTGAACTCGAAATCCATGGAGGCTCCGCAATCTGACGGGTCGTCAGATCCGAGCCTACGGAGCCGCGTGGCGACCGGTCAACGCCGGCCCCGGCGCGACGACGCCCGGCCCCCCTGGGCGGTAGGGGGACCGGGCGCCGATCAGGGCATCGGGTGGGGGCGCGGGGCGGAACACGCCCCCACCCGACACGATCAGGAGGTCAGGAGGGCAGGTCCACGTAGCCGCTGTTCGGTGCCGAGTCGGTGTCCGTGCCGCCGGCGGGGCGGGGGTCGAAGGTCATCTCGATCCGGGCCGACACCGCGGTGGCGCCGGGTAGGCACGAGGCCGGGACCCGCACCTTGTAGGTGCTGGGGGCGAGGTACTGGATCGTCCCCCCGGTGCCGGTCGGGGCCGTGGCGGTGCAGTCCAGGCCCGACGGCAGCCCGAGGCCGAGATCGGCGAGGACGTCGAGGGGCAGGTTGGCCACCGTCTCGCCCGTGAAGACCGCCGGGCTCCCGACGGTGTGCAGGTCGGTGCGGAACTCGTCGCCGGGGAGCGGGCTGGTGTCCCAGTAGATGCGGATCTCGGTGTTGGTGCCCCGCCAGGACTTCGTGGTGACGGGGTTCACCCCGCGGGCCACGGTGACCTTGACGACGTAGCGGTCCGTGGCCGAGTCGTGGCGCACCACGTAGCGGCCGATGTCGCCCTGCGGACGGACGGCGTCACCCGTGGGGTCGGTGGCGGACACGGCCGCCGAGGGCGAGAAGGTGAAGCCGAAGGCGATCGCCACGAGGGCGGCGACGGCGAGGGCTCGTCTCATCTGGGATACCTCTCAGGGGTCGTCGGAACGACCTCAGAGTGGCAGATGCGACAATCTACGTCAAGTTGTAACTCTGGTCGACGACCTCAGGTCGCGGCCTGGAGCAACGAGCCCCACCCCACGTCGGGCGACTTGTCGAGGCTCACCACGCCGCCCGACGGCGGGGTGTCCCAACGCATGCGGAACCGCGCCCTCACCTGGGTCTGCTCGCCGGGCAGGCAGTCGGCCCCGAGCTGCACCTTGTAGATGTTCGGCGCCGTGAAGGTCGCGGTGGCGGCGCACACCACGAAGGTGGGGACGAAGGTGGTCAGATCGGTCACGTCGGCAACGAAGGCGGGGCCGTCGAGGACGGTGTGCAGGCGCACCGATCGCTCGGGGCCGGTGTGGCCGGGATCGGTGTCGAGTTGCACGGTGACGCCGGTGGAAGCGGTGCGCCACGCCCCCGTGGTGAGGGGGTTGGTGCCCTGGCGGAGCGTCACCCGGGCCTTGAAACCGGTGAGGAAGATGTCGGTGAAGTTGGCCGAGTAGGTGCCGGTGACGATGTCGCCCTTCGGCTGGGTCACGTCGCCGATGGCGTCCTCACGAGGGGGTGCCGCCGAGGCCCCCGGTGCCGCAAGTGCCAACGCCAATGCGCCCACCGCCAAGCCGATCATCACACGCCGCATCCCGGTCCCCTTCGATCCATGGCTGTCGGGCGGCGATGTTAGGGCTCAGAGCCGGCGCGTGTACTGCGCCACGGCCTCGATCTGCTCCTCGGTGAGGGTCTGGCCGAACGGCGGCATGCCCAGATCCACCCGCCCGGTGTCGATCACCGCGATCTCGTCCTCGACGTCGGGGAAGCGCTCGACCACCCGGCCGTTGCCGAGCTGCGGGCCGATGGCGCCGGCGCCGTCGACGGCGTGGCAGTTGGCGCAGTGCTGCTCGTAAAGCGCGGCGCCGTCGACCTCTTCCGCGGTCGGCTCGCCCGGCGAATCGGCCCCGCCGCCGATCAGGACGACGACCAGCACGCAGGCCGCCAGCGTGACCGCGCCCACGACGGCCCACACCACCCACGATCGGTCGGGCTCGTCACGGCGCTGCGGGCTCACCTGCCAGTCCCACCGGCCCGGCCCCGGACGGCCCTTCCCAAGGTGACGCTCCCGAGGGCGCCTCTCGGAGCGGCGCCTCTCGCAGGGACTCCTCTCAGAGCGACGCTCCTCCGGGTCCGCCCCCGCCCAGCCGGTCCCGGGCGATGGCTCACGGCGTGATCACCCCGGCGTCGCGGAGGCGGGCCACCGCGGCGTCGTCGAGGCCCAGTTCGTCGCGCAGGACCGATGCGGTGTGCTCCCCCACCCACGGCACCCGGGTGCCGGGCGCCTCGGGCGGGTCGGCCAGGCGGGACATCTTCACGGGATTGCCCGGGACGAGGACCGGCTCGGCCACACCGTCGGTGCGCTCCATCCGCACCAGCATGTGGCGGACCGCGACGTGCTCGTCGGCGATCACCTCGGGGGCGGTGGCGCAGATGCCGGCGGCGATGCCGGCGGCGCTGAGCTCGGCGGTGGCCTCGGCCCGGGTGCGGTCGGCGAGCCAGGCCTCGAGCGCGGGCCGGATGGTGTCGTCCAGGTGGGCCACCCATCCCGCCCGGGTGGCGAAGCGGGGGTCGGCGACCCATTCGGGGTGGCCGATCAGCTCGGCCAGGCGCTCGAACTGGTGCTCGCGGACGACCTGGACGACCACGTACCCGTCCGACGCCGCGAAGGCCTCCAGGATGAGCTGCATCGGGTTGTCGGGACGCACGCCGAGCGACCACATGTTGGTGACGACGTCGGTCATGGCCAGCAGCGAGTCGAGCATGGCGACGTCGACCTGCTGCCCGAGGCCGGTGCGGTCGCGCTCGCGGAGCGCGGCGAGCACGCCGATCACCGCGAAGAGCGCCGAGCTGATGTCGCCGAGGGCGCCGACGGGGTTGGGACGGGGCGGCTCGCCCGGGCGCCGGGCCCACTCGTACACCCCCGACATGGCCTCGACCACCGAGGCGTAGGCGGGCCACTCGCGGTACGGGCTGTGCGCCCCCTCGGGCGACGCGGCGTTGCCGAAGCCCGACACCGACACGTAGACGATGCCGGGATGGCGCTCGGCCACCTCGGCATAGGAAAGGCCGAGGCGGTCCATGGTGCCCGCCTTGAAGTTCTCGGCCACCACGTCGAAGTGGGGCACGAGATCGAGGAAGAGGGCCCGACCCTCGGGCGCCTTGAGGTCGATGCCCACGCTGCGCTTCCCCAGGTTGTTGCGCAGGAAGGTGGCGCCCACCGGGCGACCCTCGGGGTCGGCCATGGCGGGGTGCGCTCCCCGTCCCGACTCGCCTTGCGTGGGGTGCTCGACCTTCACGACATCCGCGCCGAGGCGGGCGAGCAGCTGGGTGGCGAAGGGGAGCGCCTGCATCTGCTCGGCGGCGAGGACCCGCACCCCCGCCAACGGGCCCTGCGCCGCGCTCACGGCCGACCGCCCGGGGAGAAGGGCCCGACGACGCTGACTGTGCCGCCACCGCTGTCGGCGACGACGGCGCGCCCGTCGAAGGCCACGAGGGCGGCCGGGGCCGCTCCCGTCGGCGTGGTGGCGATGGCGCCGGTGCGGGCGTCGACGGTGGTCACGCCCGCGCCCGCCCCGTTGGTCACCCACACGAGGTCGGCGTCGACGGCGATCGCGGTGGGCACCTTGCCGACCGGGAACCGGGTCGTGCGGTCGGTGGCGGGGTCGATGCGCAGAACGGCACCGTTGCCGCGGTCCACGACCCACACCGCGTCGGTGCCGGCCGCCACGGCCACCGGGTCGGCCCCGGCCGTCACGGTCGCAGCGACGGCGGCGGTGGCCGGGTCGATGCGCAACACCCGTCCCTCCCGACGATCGGTCACCCACACGGCGTCGTCGGTGACGGCGAGGCCGAGGGGCTGGCCACCCACGACGGTGGTGGCGGTCACGGAGGCGGTGACGGGGTCGATGCGCGAGACGGTACCGCTGTAGCTGACCACCCAGATCCCGCTGGGCCCGCCGGCGACCGCGACCGGACCGTCGGCCACCGCCACGGTGGCCGTGACCGTCGCGGACCCACCGTCGACGCGCGTCACCGTGGCCGACAGGCTGTCGGCCACCCACACCGATCCGTCGGCGACGGCGAGGGCCACGGGGCCGTCGCCGACGTTGACCTCTGCGGTCGGCTGCCCCGTCTCGGCGTCGAGGCGGTACACGTCGTCGTCGTCGTAGTTCGCCACCCACACGGCGTCCTCCGCGACGGCCAGCGCCGCCGGCGCCCGGCCCACCTCGGTGTCGCCCACCACCTCACGTCCGTCGGCGCTCAGGCGCGTGACCCGGTCGTCGCCGTAGTTCGCCACCCACACGGCGTCGTCGGTGCGGGCCACGGCGACCGGGGTGTCGCCCACCTCGACGGTCGTCGTCGATGCGGACGGCGCCGTCGGGTCCACCACGGCCACCGTCGCACCTCGGGCGTCGGCCACCCAGAGCAGGCCGTCGGCGCCGACGAGGGCGGCGGGGCCCCGTCCCACCTCGACCATGGTGGGCGCTCCCCAGGTCGCCCCGGGCTCCACCCGCACGACGACGCCGCCGCTGCTGTCGGCCGCCCACACCGCACCCCCCGCGGCAGCGAGGGCGACGGGCCGTTCCCCGGCGGGCAGGACGGCCTCGATCAGACCGGTGACCGGGTCCAGGCGCGACACGTAGCCACCCAGCACGCTGGCGACGTAGAGCCGGCCGTCGTCGGCGAGCAGCGCGACGGGGCCGCCGCCGACCTCGGTCCGCTCGGTGACCTCGGGCGCTCGCCTGCCGCCGACATCCTCGCCCTCACCCTCGGCGCCGTCGGTCCCGAGGTCGATCCGGGCGACCTCGCCCGCCCCGTCGCCGAACAGCGCCACCCAGAGCGCTCCGCCGGCCACCTCGAGGTCCTCGGGCGAGTCCCCCACGGCGACCACCGAGGTGACCTCGCTCGAGCCCACGTCGATGCGGGCCACGGCGCCCTCGCCCCGCACCGCCACCCAGACCCCGTCGCCGGCGGCGGCCAACGCCCCCGGGGTCCGGCCCACCTCGACCGTGGCGACGAGCGCACCGCTCTCGGCGTCGACGCGCGACACGGTGCCGTCGTCGGCGTTGCTCACCCAGATCGACCCGGCGGCGGCGAGCAACGCGACCGGCGCCGCCCCGACGTCGACCTCGTCGACCACCGAGGCGTCCTCCGGGTCGAGCCGGACGATCCGGTCGTCGTCGCGGAGGGCGACCCACACGGCGTCCTCGGCGACGGCGAACGCGGTGGGGCCCCCGCCGAGGTCGACGCGGCGCTGCTCGTCACGGGTGAGCCGGGTCACCGCACCGGCATCGGGGTGGGCGACCCACGCCGCGCCGAAGGCCTCGACCGTGGCCGCCGGCCCGGCGGCCACCTCGACGGTGCCCACCACCGCGAGCGGGCCGTCCCCCGGCGCCGGCAGATCGAGCGGCGAGGAGGCCACCTCCGGCGACCCGGCGCCATCCGCGTCCGCCGCCGCCACCCCGACGACCGCGGCCACCGCTGTGACCAGGCCCGCGGCCGCGATGGCGAGCGCGACGGCGAAGGACCCGGGACGTCTCACGGGATCTCCACCGCCTCGGCCGACCGGCAGGACTCGCCGGCGCAGCCCTCGAGCTCGTCCACCAGTGCAGCCAGGCGCTCGAGGAGCGCCGGGTCGGCGGAGGCGGCGATGTTGCGGATCTGGGCAGGGTCGGTGACGTTGTCGTAGAGCTCGATCTCGCCCGTGACGTACTCGACGTAGGTGTAGCGATCGGTGCGCACGCCCACGTACTCGTACGGTGCCGGGCCCTCGCGCCGGACGGGCGCGTCACCGTTCCCGTCGCCGCCGCCCCCCTCGCTCTCGTTGCTTCCCTCGCTGCTTCCCTCGCTCCCCCCGGTCGAGCCAGGGGCAGCCGCCGCGGCGGGCGTCCCGACCGAGCTGCTCGCTTCCTGGGCGAGGAACTCGCTGAAGTCCTGGCCGACCGGCGGCCAGTGCTCGAGCAGCACGGCCGTCCGGCCCGATCCGGCGTCGGCTTCGGCGTCGCCGTGCCAGAGTCCGACCAGCGAGCGGCCGTCCACGAAGTCCGGCGCCTCCGCACCGGCGAGCGCGGCGAACGTCGGCGCGACGTCGACGTTGGCCACGAGCGCTTCCGAGACCGCGCCCTGCGCCACCCCGGGGCCCCGGACCAGGAACGGCACCCGCACGTCCTCTTCGTAGGCGGACTGCTTGCCCGCCTTCAGCCGGTGCTGGCCGAGGTGGAACCCGTTGTCGGAGGTGAAGACCACGTACGTGTCGTCGAGCTGGCCGCGCTCGTCGAGCAGGTCGGCGAGGCGGGCCAGCTCGCGGTCCAGCGATCGCAGCGACGCGAGGCGGTCCCGGTGGCGGTCGTCGATCTCCTCGAGCTGCGCCTCGGTGAGGGGCGGGAGGTCGCGCACCCACGCCGGCGCCGACGGGTCCACGCGATCGAAGGCCTCGCCCCGCGGTGCGACCTCGTCGTCGTGAGCGCCCACGTCCTGGGGCGCGGGGGCGGCCGGCTCGTGGGGGGCGTCGACCGCCAGCCAAGCGAAGAAGGGTTCGTCGGCCGCTTCGGCCTGCTCGGCCAGCGCCGCCACCCGGTCGACGTAGACCGCGGGTGCGTAGTCCTCGGGCTCGTCACCGAAGGCGACCAGTCGCCCGTCGTCGTTCACGAGGTAGTCGAACCCGGCCTCGGAGGTCCCCACCGGGCTGAACCACGTCCCCCACCCCGGCGGCACGTAGCTCGGCGACACCCCGTTCGGGTAGAGGTTCAGGTACTTGCCGAACAGGCCGGTGCGGTAGCCCTCGGCCTCGAGCCAGGTGGCGATGGTCGAGGTCTCGAGGTCGCGCTCGTAGACCACGGGGAAGCCGCCGTTGGTCCCCTCGTTGCTCTCGACGCCGGTGTTGTGGGCGTACTGGCCCCGCAGCATCGTCGTGCGCGACGGGCAGCAGAGCGACACGCTGACGTAGAACCGCTCGAACGCCGTCCCCTCCTCGCCCATCCAGCGCTGGAGCTCGGGCATGGCCACGAGGTCGGACACGGCCATGTCGTCGGCGACGATGAACACGATGTTGGGCCGATCGGCGCCGCCCTCCTCGGTGCCTCCCTCCGAGCCCGAGCCGGAACAGGCCGCAAGGGTCGCCGCCACGAGCAACGACGCGACGGCGGCGACGACCGACGTGGGGACCAGGCCCGAACGAGGCCTCACGAGACGGCCACGGCGGGAAGCGGCGGCAGCTCCTGCGGCGGCACGTGGTCGGCCCGGGTGGTCGACGAGACCAGCACCCGGAGCAGGGCGTCGAGGTCGGCCCGGTCCAGCGCCTGGCCGATGAGCTGGACCTGGTACTGGGAGCCGTCCTCGGGGAACCCCGCGGCGAGGAGCCAGACCCGGGCGTCGCCGTCGCAGTCGACGTAGGGCTGCACCTCGCCGCGGAGCGGGCCACCGGCGGCGGCCCTAGGCACGGTGAAGGGAAGGGCGTCCAGTGGCGTGCACCCGTCCGCGACCGAGTCGCCCCGGCGGGGCAGGGTTCGGGCGCCGTTCTCGAGCGAACCCTCCGCGTTGTTGGTGTTGACGAACTCGGCCGTGGGCGGGTCTCCCACGAAGCGCAGGGCGCCGATCCCCACGACCGGTGACGCCTCCACCCGGCCCTCGAGGTCGGGGCCGGCGGTGAACCCCGCCTGGGGCACCCCGTCGGCGGCCGGCGACTGCTGATCCCACGCGGTCGGGACGCCCGCGGTGACGGCACCGACGTTGTCGCAGCGCACCTCGTAGTCGTCGTAGTCGTCGTGGCCCGGGCCGTCCGCGAGCCCCGCCTCGGCGGCGACCTGCTCGGCCACCGCCTCCAGGTCCTCGCCCAGCGTGGGCGGCTCGATGGCGGCGCCGCACTCGGGTGCCGCGGCCGCGTCCCCGACGGCCTCGTCGGTCGAGTCCGTCGCGTCGGCCGCGTCCGTCGCGTCGGTCGACTCGTCGGCCCCGGAAGAGCAGCCGACGAGGCCGAGGAGGGCCACGAGGGCGACGCCCGCCACGAGCACCTTGGACACGTCGGCCGACGTTATCGACCCCTGCCACCGCTCGGGGGCGCGGGGGTTCGCCGCTCCGGCGGGCCCGCTCGTACACTCCGGCGCGATGCGAGGGATCCTCAGCGCCGCCGCCTACGTGCCCTACCGCCGCCTCGACCGGGCCGAGATCCGGGCCACCTTCGGCAAGGGTGGAGGCCGTGGCCAGCGGACGGTCGCGTCCTACGACGAGGACGCCACCACACTCGCGGTCGAGGCCGCCCGCCTGGCCCTGCGGGGCGCGCCCGCGGCGGAGCCGGACGCGCTGTGGTTCGCCACCACCTCCCCGCCGTACCTCGACAAGACCAACGCCACCGCCATCCACGCCGCCCTCCGCCTCGACCGCACGGTGCCCGCGTTCGACGCCCTCGGCTCGAGCCGGTCGGCCACGGGCGCCCTCGCCGCCGCACTCCGCGGCGGCGGGACCACCCTCGTGGCCAGCGCCGACCTCCGCTCCGGGGCACCCACCAGCGCGGACGAGGCCGCCGGCGGCGACGCCGGCGCGGCCCTGGTGGTGGGCGACGGGACCGACGACCCGGACCAGGCCGGCGCCACGGTCCTGGCCGAGCACCTCGGCGGGGCGTCGCTCACCGAGGAGTTCCTCGACCGCTGGCGTACGCCGGGGGCGGCCAACTCGAAGACCTGGGAGGAGCGCTTCGGCGAGTCCGTCTACGTCCCGTTGGGCCGCGACGCCTGGGACCTCGCCCTGAAGGACGCCGGCGTGAGCGCCGAGCAGGTGGACCGCGTGGCCGTCGTCGGCACGCACGGCCGGGCCAACAAGGCGGTCGCCCGCAAGTTGGGCGTCGGCGAGACCGCCATCGTCGACGACTTCTCGGCCACCATCGGCGCCACGGGCGCCGCCGCCGCCGGCCTCGCGCTCACCGCCCTGCTCGAGACCGCCGAGCCCGGCCAGCGGCTGGCCCTCATCTCGCTGGCCGACGGTGCCGACGTCTTCGTCTTCCGCGCCACCGAGGCGCTCGGCGCGTGGGCCCCCGCCCGATCGGTGGCCGCACAGGTCGCCGCCGGCGCCCCCGTGGCCTACGGCACCTTCCTCTCGTGGCGGGGGGAGGTGGCGGTGCAGCCGCCGAACCGGCCGGAGCCCCAACGGGCGGCGGCCCCGCCCTCGGCTCGGCGCGGCGAGTGGAAGTTCGGCTTCGTGGGCTCGCGCGACCCCTCGGGGGCGCTGAGCCTGCCCCCGGCCCGGATCTCCTACGCCGACGGCACCCTCGACGAGGGCACGCCGGCGCCGATGGCCGACGTCGCGGCCACCATCGTCACCTTCACCATCGATCACCTGGCCTACTCGCCCAGCCCGCCCATCGTGTTCGCGGTGGTGGACTTCGACGGTGGGGGCCGGTTCCCGGTCGAGCTCACCGACGTGGATGCGTCCACGCTGGCCATCGGCGACCGCGTCGAGATGACCTTCCGCCGCCTCACCACCAGCGACGGCGTCCACAACTACTTCTGGAAGGCCCGCCCCATCCGGGACGGCGCCGCAGGCAAGGGGGCCTCCTCGTGAGCTCGCACGGGATCAAGGACCGGGTGGCCATCGTGGCCATGGGGTGCACGGACTTCGGCGAGCACTGGGACCGCAGCGCCGACGACCTCATCATCGACGCCGCCGGCCAGGCCCTCGGGGGCGCCGGCCTCACCACCGACGAGGTGGACGCCTACTGGTTCGGGACGGCCACCACCGCCATGAGCGGCATCGCCCTTTCCCAGGCCCTCAAGCTGAAGGCCAAGCCGGTCACCCGCCTCGAGAACTACTGCGCCACCGGGTCCGAGGCGCTGCGCAACGCCTGCTACGCGGTGGCGTCGGGCGCCTACGACTCGGCCATGGCCATCGGCGTCGAGAAGGTGAAGGACGGCGGGTACCAGGGCCTCAACGCCCCACCCATCCCCACCGACGGGACCCAGCGCACCCTCACCGCGGCCGCGATGTTCAGCCTCGTGGCTCCCGCCTACGGTGACAAGTACGGCGTCAGCGAGGCCGACCTGCGCGAGGTGCTGGCCCGCATCGCCGCGAAGAACCACTACAACGGCGCCCGCAACCCCCGCGCCCAGTTCCGTCGCGAGGTCTCGATGGAGACCATCTGCAACTCCCCTGCGGTCGCCGGTCGCCTCGGCCTGTTCGACTGCGCCGGCGTGGCCGACGGTGCCGCCGCCGCGATCGTGGTGCGGGCCGAGGACGCCCA
Organism: Acidimicrobiales bacterium; assembly: GCA_016794585.1. NCBI lineage: Bacteria > Bacillati > Actinomycetota > Acidimicrobiia > Acidimicrobiales > Acidimicrobiales bacterium. The sequence continues at coordinate 57,591 of JAEUJM010000033.1, read as the reverse complement.
CCGCTACACCGACAAGCCGCTCTACGTGAAGGCGCTGTCGTTCGTGGCCGGCAACGGCAGCGGCAACGCCGACCCCGACTACGACTACACGACCTTCCCCGAGGTGGTGCAGGCCGTCACCGACGCGTACGCCCAGGCCGGCGTCACCGACCCCCGCGCCCAGATCGCGATGGCCGAGGTGCACGACTGCTTCACCCCCACCGAGCTCGTCCTCATGGAGGACCTCGGCTTCTGCGACCGCGGCACCGCCTGGAAGGAGGAGCTCGCCGGCACCTTCGAGCTCCACGGCGACCTGCCCGTCAACCCCGACGGCGGCCTGAAGAGCTTCGGCCACCCCGTCGGCGCCTCGGGACTGCGCATGCACTTCGAGCACTGGCTCCAGTTCCGGGGCGAGGCGCCGCCCGAGCGCCAGATCACGACGGTGCAGGACCGCAAGCTGGGCCTCGTCCAGAACCTCGGCGGCTACCCCGGCGAGATGCTCTGCTTCGCCTCCGTCCTCGGCCCCGAGCTCGGCTGAGGCGACCGAGCTCGTCGCGGCTCCGGCGCTCCGTCGGACCGACCGGTCGGGCGCGACCGCGGCAGCTGACCGACTGGTCGGTCTGGGCCGATCGGCCCGCCACCTGAGCCGTTCGGTTCATCGCGCGCAGGTCGGCGCCGTGGCGTGCCGAAGAACCGGACGTGAACTGGGAGCGACTGCAGGGCGTGTGGCCCTTCGGGGGTCGTGACGACGACGTCGAGGTGCTCCTCGACGTGACCCGCCGCCTCCTGCGCGCCCCGACGGTGGTCGAGGCCAACCGGGCCCTCGAGGACCCCCGTCTCGAGCGCTTCAGCGAGGACACCCGGTCGCTGATCGCCGAGGAGGCGGCGCTCGTGGTCGAGCGCCTGCGCGAGCGCACCCGTCTCGCCGCCGAGGCCGAGAGCGAGCCGCTGACCGGGCTGGCCAACCGCCGCAGCTTCACCCGGGCGCTGCACGCCGCGCAGCACGGCGACACGGTCGTGATGATCGACCTCGACGGCTTCAAGTCCGTCAACGACCGCTTCGGCCACCCGGTGGGCGACGACGTGCTGGTGGCGATGGCCGACTGCCTGCGCCGCACCTGCCGTGAGCGCGACTGCATCAGCCGCTTCGGCGGCGACGAGTTCGCGCTCGTGCTGCGGGGATGCGACGAAACCGCCGCCCGGGACATCGTCGAGCGCCTGTCGCGATGCTGGGCGGAGACCGAGCCGTTGATCGCGTTCTCGGCCGGCGTGGGTGCCTGCCTCCCCGACGAGGACCCCTACCGCGCCCTGGACCGGGCCGACGCCGACCTGTACCGCTCGAAGCGCGCCGGCCGCCCCGCCGTCCTCCTGCCCATCGAGCCGTAACCCCCGGAACGGGGCGGCCATCGGCCAGAATGCGGGGCATGGCCCCCGCGTCCGATCCCCCTCCCCCGCGCGAGGTCGTGCGCTACGGCCCCGAGATCCCCACCGAGGACGACCTGCGCCTCCTCGGCACCATGGCCGACAAGCGGGTCCTCGTCCTCGGGCTGCACAGCCCCTCGGCCTGCATCGCCCTCGCCCAGCAAGGCGCCAAGGTCGTGGCCGTCGACCCCGACCAGGCCAAGATCGAGCGGGGCCGGGCCGCCGCGGAGCAGGCCGAGGCCAAGGCCGAGTTCCGCCAGGCGGACCTGGCCGGGCTGGCCTTCCTGTCGGGGGACTCGTTCGACCTCGTGCTCAGCATCTACACCCTTGCCGGCGTCGACGACCTCAACCGCGTCTTCCGCCAGGTCCATCGGGTGCTCAAGGCCGGCGGCGCGCTCGTGCTCTCGCTGCCCCACCCCGCCTACGCCATGCTCGACCAGGCCGAGGCACCGCGCCTCCCGGGTGACCCCGTCGCGCTGGCGCGCCCTTACGCCGGGATCGACGGTGCCGCGACGAACGGCGGCGCCGGAGGTCTCGAAGGGGACGAAGCCCGCCGGACCCACCCTCCGAGCGACGCCTTCACCGCGATGCACCGCGCGAAGTTCCGCCTGGACGGCCTGCTCGAGCCGGCCGCGGCCACCACAGGCCCCCGGGGCCCGCAATGGAACGAGCTCATGCGCTGGGTCCCGCCCACCCTCATCCTCCGCGCCCGCAAAGAGGGGATCTAGCCCTCGGCGGCACCGTCCGCCGCCATCGTCTCCGGCGCCGCCGCAAGGGCGGGCACCTCGAACCAGACGGTCTTCCCTGTGGCCACCTGCTGCACCCCCCAGTCTGCGGCGAGGGCGTCGACGATGCGCAGGCCCCGGCCCGTCTCGGCGCCCAGCGCGTGGGGCCGAACCTCCACCGGCTGGTCGCTCCGATCGGTGACCTCGACCCGCAGGCAGCCGTCACGCACCGACACACTCACCAGCGCCTCCGTCCGGGCGTGGAGGCCCACGTTGGTGACCAACTCGCTCACCATCAAGGCGACGTCGTCCTCGTCGGTCTCCACGCCCCAGGCGCGGACCTGCTCGCGGACGAAGCGTCGAGCCAGCCCTGCGCTCTGTGGCGCAGGGGTGAGCTCGACCGTCGCCGCGCGCGTGGTCATCGCCGTCGTACCGCCGGGCCGCCGCTAGTGGCTCACGTGAAGATGCTCGCACCGCCAGGGCCGACCAACAGACCGACGATGATCAGCACGACGCCGTACAGCACCTGGCGCCTCACGATGGCGACGACGCCGGCCACCACGAGGATGACCGCCAAGAGCCACAGAAGGAAGTACATGAGGATTTCCGCTCCTTCACCCGACACGGGACGTTCGGATGTGGACGCTGCTCTACCCACGGGTACGGGCCTCAGAACCTCGAGCCCGGGAGGCCCGTCCGAATGTGCCCCGAACGTGCCCGGCCGGGGCCAAGGGACCCCATCGTGGGAAAATCCCCGCCGCGGGTTCTAGGCTCTGGGTCGGCGGGTACGAATGGAGCAGTACGGCTCCACCACCCGCCGGAGGCCGCCAGCGTTGTCAGGGGGCGGGACCGCTACCGCCCAGTGGTCCCGTCCCTTGAGAGCGCTGGCGGTCTCGGCGTTTTGGTGGCGCTGCGTCCCTGACCTCGACCCTCGACGCCCGGAGGCCCCCAATGGCCCCGTCCTCTCTCCGCCACCCCACCGCCACCGTGCTGCCCGACCCCCCGTCGGAGCCAGAGCCCACGACCATCATCCCGGACCCCAACCCGAACCCCGAGCCCGCGCCCGTCATCCCGGACCCCAACCCCAACCCGGAGCCGGCGCCCATCGTCCCCGATCCTTCCCCCGAGCCCTCGCCGGAGACCGAGCCGGCGCCGCTCGCCGTCGCCTGATCCCCACGATGCCACCGGGCGGCGCAGCGTGACCCACCGGGCGACGAGCAGGGCCCGGCACCGGGCGACGAGCAGGGCCAAGGGTGGGACGACGTCACTACCATCGTGCGAGTGGCGGAGTCCTTCGAGTCGGACAGCGACGGCACCCCGTCCCGGCGATCCGGGTCGACGGGCCGCCGTCAGGTGCTTCCCATGATGGCGAGCGTCCGCTGGGGGCGCCGGCGCATCGCCGGGATGTTCGTCGGCCTGGCTGGCACCCTGCTGCTCACCCTGGCCCTGTCCACCACCGACACCCCGGGGACGTACCGCCCGGCGGCGTGGTACCTCGTGATGGTGGCCGTCGCCGCCCTCGTCGGGGGGGTCGGCGCCTTGGCGGTGACCCTCGTCGCCTGCGTGGTGGGCATCTGGTACACGCTCGTCACCCCGGTCCACACCTTCGGTCCCCTCGGAGGGGACGACCTGGGGGGGATGTTGGGGTTCATCGTCGCCGCGGGCGCCATCGGTCTGCTCATCACCCGCATGGAGGCGGCCCTGCGCGAGCGGGACCTCGCCGTGCAGGCCCGTCTGAAGGTCGAGGCCGACGCACGGGCCCGGGCCGAGCTCGACGCCACCCGCGCCGAGCTCTACGTCAGCGAGCTGCAGCGCCTCCGGGCGTCCCGCATCGTGGACGCCCTGCAGGAGGCGATGCTCCCCCAGGAGCTGCCCGTCGTGGACGGCTTCGAGCTCGACGCCTCGTACACGCCCGCGACCCCCGACCTCGCCGTCGGTGGCGACTGGTTCGACGCCTTCCGCCTCGACGACCGCACGCTCGCGCTGGCCGTCGGGGACGTCTCCGGGCACGGCCTGAGCGCCGCGGCCCTGATGGCGCAGCTCCGCAACGCCAAGCGTGCCTTCATCTTCGAGGACCCGGCACCGGGTCACGTCCTCGGACGCCTCAACCACTACCTCTACCGCCTCGAGACGGGCGACTTCGCCACCGTCCTCTACGGGCTCCTGGATCTCCCCACCGGCGACTTCCGGTGGGCCGTCGCCGGGCACCCACCCCCGATCTTCTTCCGCGAGGGCTCGGCCACCGCGGTCGAGGAACCCGACGCCCGCGGCCCGCTCCTGGGTTTCCAGCCGGGCGCCACGTACGGCGAGACCGTCCGGCGCCTCGATCCGTCCGGTGGGGTGCTGCTGTACTCCGACGGCCTCGTCGAGCGCCGAGGAGGTCATCTCGACGACGGGATCACCCTCGTCGCCGATCTGCTGGCCGGTGCCGGCGGCGACCCGGTGGAAGGAATGTGCGAGCGGCTCGTGTCCCGACTCGACGGGGGCCACGAAGGCCGCGACGACGTCTGCCAGCTGCTGGTCCGGCGGACCGCCGCCGCCTGATCCCCTCCCGAAGGCATACTCCGATCACCAACGGGGTACAGAGAGGGCATGGCGCTGATCATGGGCGAGGGTCGAGTGTCGAGCGCGCGGTTGCAGGTGCCAGCGGTCCCATCGTCACTGCGACTGGCACGGCTGACGGCGTCGAGCCTCGCGGCCGACCTCGACTGGTCGTTGGACGACATCGAGGACCTCCGCATCGCGGTGGACGAGCTGACCGCGCTCCTGATCGCCGGCGCCGATGACGCCACCCTCGAGCTGGACTTCGCGCACGACGGCCGATCGCTCCTCGTGGCCGGCGCCTGTGCCTGCCCCGCCCCCCTCGGAGCACTCGACCCGCTGGCGCTCGAGCTCCTCGGCCTCACCACCGACCGCTACGCGGTGGAGAGCACCGACGGGCGCCGCCGCTTCGAGATCGAGAAGGGCCCGACGTCCGAGGGAGCGCCGATCGACGAGAGCGACGCCGCGCCCCGACCGCCGGACGATGCCTGACACCGAGACCCTTCGGGCCAACACCGCGATCTGGTTCGAGGAGTACCAGCGCACCGGTGACCGCGAGGTCCGCAACCGCATCGTCGAGGCGCATCGCCACATCGCCGACTACTACGTGCGACGCTACGAGCGTCGCGGTGTCCCCCACGACGACCTCCTCCAGGTGTCGCTGCTGAGCATCGTGCGGGCCGCCGAGCGCTACGACCCCGCCCGCGGTGTCGAGTTCTCCACCTTCGCCGGCCGCACCATCGAAGGTGAGCTGAAGCGCTTCTTCCGGGACCGCACGTGGTCGATCCGCCCACCCCGGCGGGTGCAGGAGCTCCACCTGGCGCTCCGGCGGGCGCAGGAGGAGATGGCCCAGACCCTCGGCCGCTCACCCACCGTCAAGGAGCTGGCCCGCTTCTGCGAGGTCTCCCAGGACGACGTCCTCGAGGCCCTCGAGGCCAGCGGTGCCCACCAGGCCGCCAGCCTCGACCGCTCGCGCACCGCGGAGCCCGACGACTCGGCCGGCTCGCTCGGCGACCGGGTGCTCGCCGCCGACGAGGCCGGCTTCGACCACGTCGACCGGCGTGACCTCGTCCAGGGCCTGCTGGCCGACCTGCCCGAGCGCGACCGCCAGATCATCGAGATGCGCTTCTTCGAGAACATGACCCAGCCCGAGATCGCCGAGCGGGTCGGGGTGAGCCAGTCCTACCTCTCCCGGGTGCTGCGCCGTACCCTGCTGGACCTCCGCGAGAAGCTCGCCCACCAGCTCCCCGACGAGGACCTGCTCGTCGAGCGGAGCCCTGACGTGGTCTGAGGACCAGCGGCAGTCCGGCCTTTCGGGCCACACGCGGCATCCGGGGAGGCAGGGGCGCCTGTCGGCGACCCGAGCAGGCGGGACAGGGAGGACCGACCGGTTCGGTTCACGCTGGCCGTGACGCGGGGTACGTAAACGGCCAACCACGAACCAGCCCAGACAGCCGAGGACGACCGACGCCACCCGCGCTGCTCCCGCCCCCGAGCCAACAGGTCCGATCCCCGATGAACTCCACGATCTCCGAAGCTCCCCCACCGGCCCCGCCCAGATCAGCGGTGACCAGGTTGCCCCCCGATCGTCAGAGCCCCCGCCTGGCCCGCCGCTTCGTCGCCGAGCGCCTTGCCGCGTGGGGGTGTGCCCACCTGGAGGAGGTGACCACCCTGCTGGTCAGCGAACTGGTCACCAACGGGGTGACCCACGCGGCCACCCCCGTGGCCATCGCCGTGGGAAGCGACGGCGACACCGTGGCCGTCGCCGTCACGGATGGAGTTGCCGGTGGTGTCGACCCCGAGGGGCACGGCCGGGCACGACCGAGGGGCGCGCCCTCGGGCCGAGGGCTGCACATCGTCGACGCCCTGGCCGACCGCTGGGGCGTGTCGGTCCACGAGGGCGGCAAGACCATCTGGTTCGAGGTGGCCGCCCGGCCGACCTGAACCGCCACCCTGCTCACCGGTGCGGCGAGAGGTTGTTCAGCCCGCGGAGTCGGACGCGGCCTCGATGGTCAACTCGTCCGTGAGCCCGGTGATCTCGAGCACGCGCAAGGTCGACGGGCGCGGTGCCCGCAGCACGAGCGATCCCGATGCCGCCTCGGCTTGTCGTTGCGCACGGATCAGCGAGCGCAGGCCGGCGGAGTCGATGAACGTGACACCGCCGAGGTCGAGGACCAGGCGGGAGTCGGCGGCGAGTGCGTCGTCCACGGCGGCGTCCAATTGCTCGGTGGTGTGCGGGTCCACCTCGCCGTCCAGGGTCAGCGTCGACCCGCCCTCGTCCGTGCTGGCCTCGATGGTGAGGCGGCCGTCGGTCATCGTTCGTGCCTCCCGGCAGTCGTTGACGTGGCCCCGTCCCGCCGTGGCGACGGGCAGGGGATCACAAGGTCTCTTCCCCGCTCCGACGTGGGGCAGAACCACCCAGCGGGGTCTCGCCCGCACTCCCCGAGGGTAGAGCCGTGGTCCGGGCCTGCGGCTCCTCGCCGCTGGCATCCCCCACCGAAGGAGCACTCCCATGGCCGATCCCACCGAGGACCAGGTGACCGACGACACCGTGCGCGCCGACGAGGCCGACGCCGCCGCGGCGCACGACGCCGACCGCCCGCCCACCCCCGAGGAGGAGGCCGCCGCTCCCACCGAGGTCGACCCCCAGGTGGCCGAGGCCTACGAAGCGGCCATGGAGCGCGGCGCCGCGGTCAAGGGCGAGGGCCAGATCGACTGACGTCGACGCCCCCTGGGTAGAGGGCCGTCCATGTCCCCGCACCCCGAGCCGCACCCCGAGCTGAAGGTGGTCTGTGCCTGGTCCGACGAGGACTTCCTCGCCTCGCTCCAGGGTTCGTTCGCAGGCGAGGCCGCCGTGCACTTCGGCGAGATCCTGCTGCTCGAGTCCTGGCGGGGGCTCGCTCGCATCGCGCTCGATCTGGCCGCCGTCGACGAGATCGACCTCCTCGGGCTCACCGCGCTCTGGCGCGTGGCGGAGTCCATCCAGGACCTCGGCGGGGTCCTGGAGGTGCAGGGCGTCCCCGACCCCGTGGGACGTCGACTCACCACCTTCGGCATCACCGAGCGGGTGCTGACCGGCCCCGACGGCGAGGTCCGCTCGCTCCTCGGGACCGGCCCGCTCGGCTAGTCCCCGCTAGTCCTCCCTAGGGGGGCGGGCCTCGAGATCGTTGACGGCCGGCCCCTGGAGCAAACGGCCCTCGGCCGAGAAGCGCGAGCCGTGGAGGGGGCAGTCCCACGACCGCTCGAGCGGATTCCACGCCAGCACCCCCCCGAGGTGGGGACAGATCCCCGAGACCCGACAGGTCCGACCGTCGACCCGGGCCGTCGCCGTCCCCCGCACGACCCGTCCTTCCTGCTCCGCGGCGCCGCTCCGGGCCAGGGCCGAGGAGGCATGCCCGGCCACGAGACGCCCCGCGACCTCGCTGTTGAGGGTGACGAAGCGCCGGGCCGACCGGGTGAGGTCGACTCGGCCCGCGTCCAGCGCCCCCGCCCAGCGAGGGTGCGGCCGGCCGAGCACGTCGTCGGCGAGCAGCCGGCCGGCCAGGGTGGCGTTCGTCATCCCCCACTTCGCGAAGCCGGTGGCGACCCGGACCCCGTCGGGCAGTCCCCGAGCGCCTCCGACGTACGGCAGCCCGTCGAGGGTGGCGTAATCCTGGGCCGACCACCCCGCGACGCGCCGGCACGCCCCGAACGCGGCGTCGACCCACGTCAGGAGCTCGGCCTCCCGTCCGCGGGTGTCGCCGCCCCGACCCACCGGATGGCCGGCGCCGCCGACCAGCAACAGCTCCGCACCCTCGGGACCTGGCGCGGTGCGGAGGGAGCGCACCGGTTCGTCGACGCTGATCGACATGGAGCGGGGCAGGGCCCCCTCCACCTCGACCGCCACCAGGTACGCCCGCAGCGGTTCGAGCCGAGCGAAGAAGAAGCCCCGGTCGACGAACGGCGTCGCCGTGCACACGAGCACATGGTCGGCACGGACCGGCCCCTGGTCGGTCTCGACGACGAGCCGCCGGCCGCCGGCGCCGAGGCCCAGGGCCCGGGTTCCCTGGTGGACCGTGGCGCCGGCCGCGATGGCGGCGGCCGCCAGCGCCTCCAGGTAGCGCAGAGGGTCGAACTGGAACTGCCCCTCCTCGAGGACGACCGCCGCGGCGATCGGGAAGGGGACGTCGAGGGAATCGGTCAGACGCGCGGGGAGGCCGGCGGCCACGGCGGCCGCGTGTTCCTCGACGATCACGTGACGGTGGCGCTCGTCGCGCGTGTAGGTGACCGCCGGGCGGTGCTCCAACGCCACGTCGACGCCGAGGTCGGCGATGCACTGCTCCATCCACGCTCGGGCCGCCTCGTTGCCGGCGGCGTAGGCGGCAGCCGTCTCGGTCCCGTGCCGGCGCACGAGCGCCCGGTAGGTGGCGCCATGGAGGGAGGTCACCTTCGCGGTCGTCGCGCCGGTTGCTCCCGCACCCACGGCCCGGTGCTCGAGAACCCGCACGGACCTCCCGGCGCGGCTGAGCTCGAGGGCCGCGGTCAGTCCGGCGAGGCCGGCCCCGACCACGACCACCTCCACGTCACCCTCCACACCCGCCACACCCGCCTCCGGCGAGCTGGTCGCCGCCGCAGGGTCATCGGGGAGCCGGCCCGTCATCCAGAGAGGACGGCGGTCGTCGGGTCGGTCGTCGGTCGGGGATGGGGTCACGGGCCCGCTCCTACCCCGCTGCTGCCCGGGTGCGCTCGGCCACCACGCACGGTCCCGGCCCCGCAGCTGGGATTCCCGGACCCGAGGACCGGTGGACCCGCCGAAGGGGTAGGGAGCCAGGATGCGAGCGGACGCCCCACCTCCCCTGCCGACTGCCCGCGGTCCCCTCACGACCGCTCTCTTCGCCCTGCTCCGCGGCGAGGACCGACACCTGCTCGTGCCGTCCCTCGATGCCGATCCGCTCACCGACGACGACCGGCAACTGGCGCTCTACGCCTGCTACGAGCTGCACTACCGCGGCTTCGCCGGCGTCGACGACCGCTGGGAGCGCGACCCCGCGGTGCTGCGCCTGACCGCCGCACTCGAGGACTCCTTCGAGCGCGCCCTCCGAGACGAGACCGGGCTTCTCCCCGTCCGCCCGGACACGGTCCATCAGTGCCTGCGCGAGCTGACCGAGGCCGAGGGTGGCCCGTCGCTGTCGCGCTTCGTCGCCGAGCAGGCCGACCGCGAACAGGTGCGCGAGCTGGCCATCCACCGGTCGCTCTACCAGCGCAAGGAGGCCGACCCGCACAGCTGGGCCTTCCCACGACTGAGCGGGCGGGCCAAGTCCGCACTGGTCGAGATCCAGATGGACGAGTACGGCGAGGGTCGACCCGGTGCGTCGCACGCCGAGCTCTTTTCCGACACGATGCGGGCGCTCGACCTCGATCCGACCTACGGCGCCTACCTCGACGTCGTCCCCGGCCTCACCCTCGCCACGGTCAACCTGATCAGCCTCTTCGGCCGCCAGCGGCGCCTCCGCGGGGCGCTCGTCGGCCACCTGGCGCTGTTCGAGATGACCTCGGTCGGGCCCATGGGCCGCTACGCGGCCGGGATGCGCCGGCTGGGTCTCGACGCCGCCGCGCCGTTCTACGACATCCACGTCGAGGCGGACGCCCACCACGAGGTGGTGGCCGGTCGCGACCTCGCGCAGGGGCTGGCCGACGACGAGCCGGCCCTGGCCGGTGAGATCCTCTTCGGTGCGCAGGCCCTGATGGCAGTCGAGGGCCGGTTCGCCGCGATGGTCCTCAGCGCCTGGGAGCGCGACGAGTCCTCGCTCCGGCACGGGGCTCCATCGTTCGCCGTGGCCTCCTGACGACACCTCCTGATCGAACCGGTCGGGGGCCGGCGCGTCTGCCGCGGTGACCGACGGGTAGGGGTGCGTCATGCGAATCCTGCTCCTGCTCCTGATCGTCCTCGTCGTGCTGCTGGTCGTGGGCGGAGTCGGTTTCCGCGGCCGCGGTCGGCTCTGACGAGCGGCGGCGGTCGGCCGGCTCGGGCGGAACCGTTGCGGCACGCGCCGGGAGGGACCACGGCGGTGGTGGACCCGCCGCACGCGGACGGTCGGGTGGAGTGGTCCGCGGAAGCGCTGCGGGAACGGTTCGACGCCAACGAGCCCTTCACCGTCGGTCTCGAGGAGGAGGCGCTGCTCGTCGACGCCACGAGCGGTCGGTTGGCGCCGGTGGCGGCGCAGGTCGTCGCCTCGGCGGGAGTCCCCGCCATCAAGACCGAGCTCCCCGCCTGTCAGGTCGAGGTGCTCACCACACCCCACCGCACGGTCGCCGGAGCGGCGGCCGATCTGGTGGAGGGCCGGCGGGCACTACTCGGCGCGTGCGGGGACGGCGTCCGGCCGGTGGCGGCCGCCGTCCATCCCTTCGACCAGGCCCGCGATCACCCCGAAGCGCCGGTCGCCTGCTCGGATCGCGCCGCGAGTCTCTTCGAGGAGTACGGCCACGTCGCGCGCCGCCAGCTCGTGAGCGCACTCCAGGTGCACGTCGCCGTGGGTCACGCCGAAGCCACCCTCGCCGTGTTCAACGCCCTGCGCGGGTACCTCCCCGAGCTCGCCGCTCTGGCCGCGGCCGCGCCCTTCCACGAGGGTCGGGACACCGGTCTCGCTTCGGTGCGGCCGCTCATCGCCGGGCAGCTGCCCCGCCAAGGGGTGCCCCCGATCATCCCCAGCTGGGAGGCGCTCGCCGATGACCTCTCTTGGGGAGCGCGGTGCGGCGCGGTGCGGGACCCGGGCCGCTGGTGGTGGGAGCTACGCCCCCACCTGGCCCACGGAACCCTGGAGGTGCGAGTGCCCGACGTCCAACCGACGGTCACCGCCGCGGCGGCGGTCGCGTCGGTCATCCAGGCCCTTGTCGTCCACCTGACCAGGCGGGCGATCGCCGGCGAGCCCCTCGGGGCGCCGCCGACCTGGCGGATCGCCGAGAACCGCTGGGCCGCGCTGCGCGGCGGCGTCCACGGGGACCTGGCCGACCTCGAGACCGGCGAGCGCCGACCCACCGCCCGGCGCCTGCACGAGCTGCTCGACGAGATCGAGGCGTGCTCGCTCGGCGGACTCGACGCGGCCAGGCCGCTGATCCACCACAACGCCGCCGACGAGCTCCGTTCGGTCGGCCTCGAAGGCGCCGTCGCCTGGTTGACCGAGGCCTATCGAGAGGGAATTCCGGTCCCCCCGGTGCCGACGGCCGCTCGCCAGGGGTAGGGCACGCCCGTGCTCACGCTCCCTGGGGTCTTCGCCCCGATCTCCGACTCCTGGCAGCTCGCCGACGCCGTCCGACGCGAGCCTCTGCTCGCAGGGTCCACCGCACTCGACCTGTGCACGGGCAGCGGCGTCGTCGCCGTCGCCGCCGCCGAGCGCGGCGCCTCGGTCACCGCCGTGGACGTCAGCCGTCGAGCCCTGCTCGCGACCTGGTGGAACGCCCGCCGCAACGGCACACGGGTGCGCCTCCGACGCGGTCGGCTCTTCGCGCCGGTGGCGGGAGAGCGCTTCGACCTCATCAGCGCGAACCCCCCGTATGTCCCTGCCGATGGGGAGGCCCTGCCCACGCACGGTCCCGAGCGGGCGTGGGCAGCCGGCCCTGACGGCCGCGCCGTGCTCGACCGCATCTGTGACGAGGCCCCAGGTCACCTTTGGCCGGGGGGCGTGCTCCTCGTCGTGCACTCGTCGCTGATCGACGTCGACGCCACCGTCGAGCGGATGGTCGCCGCCGGGCTCGTCGGCGTCCGCGTGACGGACCGTCGCGTCGGCCCGCTCGGCCCGCTCATGCGGGAACAGCAGCGAGCGGGCAGGATCGACCCCGACGTCACCGAGGAGGCCGTCGTGGTCGTCCGCGGCGTCAACCCCAGCCGCAGCTCCTCCTCCGCCCCACACCGGACCCGGCGATGAGCGGCGCTTCGGGCACCGCGGCCGCCGGCGGGGTGGTCTCGGAGGTCGACCTCGCCGTCGCTCCCGACCGGGTCTTCGACGTGCTCCTCGACCCGGTGACCTATCCCGACTGGCTGCGCGGGGCGAAGCGGATCCGCGCCGTCGACGACTCCTGGCCCCTCCCGGGCGCGGCGTTCCACCACGTCGTCGGAGCCGGTCCCCTGACCCTCGCCGACAAGACCACGGTGGTCTCGCACGATCGGCCCCACCACCTCGAGCTCCGCGCCGGCGCTCGACCGCTGGGCGTCGCCGCGGTCGTCTTCACCCTGACGCCCGTCGGGACCGGCACCCACCTGACCATCACCGAGCAGCCGCACGCCGGCCCGATGCGCTTCCTCTGGGACCACGGCGGGCGGCCCCTCCTCGCCCCCGCGCTCCGTGCCCGCAACGACGATTCGCTGCGCCTGCTCGAGGAGCTGGTCGAGCGCACCTAAGACCCCCGCACCGTCCCGCCGCCCCCGGACTGACCCCGCCCGGACGCGCCGCGGGACCGCCCGCCCGGGCGGTCCCGCCGGATGGTCGAGTCGTGTCGCCCGCCAGGGCCCCGCTGGGGACCGGCCGAGATGGCCTCGACGGGACCGTCAGGGCCGGAACACGACCTTGACGGCGCCGTCGCGCTTCTCCTGGAACATGGCGTAGGCCTCGGGCGCCTCGGCGAGGGGCAGGTGGTGGGTGGCCAGGTCGTCGACGCCGAGGGGGTCGTCGTCGGTGAGGAGCGGGAGCAGGTCGTCGACCCAACGGCGGACGTTCGCCTGCCCCATCCGCACCGTGAGCTGCTTGTCGAACATCTGGAGCATCGGCAGCGGGTCGACCATGCCGCCGTAGACCCCGCTGATGGACAGCGTGCCGCCGCGGCGCACGATCTCGATGGCGGCCAGGAGGGCGGCCAGCCGGTCGAGGCCCGCGGTCTCCATGGCCTTCGCCGCGAGGGGGTCGGGCAGCAGGCCCACCAGCGCCTGGGCCGTCTTGGCCGGACCGGACCCGTGGGCCTCCATGCCGACGGCGTCGATCACCGCGTCCGGGCCACGGCCGGCGGTCCGGCCACGCAGCTCCTCGGCCAGGTCGTCGGTGGCGTTCAGATCGATCACGTGCACCCCGTGGGCGGCCGCCGCGGCGAGGCGCTCGGGCACGAGGTCGACACCGAAGACGCCGCCGGCGCCCCGGTGCAGGGCGATGCGGGCCGCCATCTGCCCGATGGGGCCGAGGCCGAGGACGGCGACGGTCCCGCCCGGGGGCACGGCGGCGTACTCGACCGCCTGCCATGCCGTGGGCAGCACGTCGGAGAGGTAGAGGAAGCGGTCGTCGGCCGGCCCCTCGGGCACCTTGATCGGCCCGTAGTGCGCCTGGGGCACCCGCAGCAGCTCGGCCTGGCCTCCCGCCACCTGGCCATAGAGCTTCGTGTACCCGAGGAGCGAGGCGCCGGTGCCCTGCTCGTGCACCTGGGTGGTCTCGCACTGCGACTGGAGGCCGTGGTCGCACATCCAGCAGTGGCCACACGACACGTTGAACGGCACCACCACCCGGTCGCCCGGTGCGATGTGGGTGACCTCCGGGCCCACCGCTTCGACGATCCCCATCGGCTCGTGACCGAGGATGTCGCCCTCGTCGAGGAACGGCCCGAACAGCTCGTAGAGGTGCAGGTCCGACCCGCACAGCCCGGTCGAGGTGACCCGGATGATCGCGTCGGTCGGCGCCTCGATGGTCGGATCCGGCACCGTGTCGATGCGGACGTCGCGCTTGCCGTGCCAGGTGAGTGCTTTCATCCCCGCGACCTGCCCGATCGCCGGGCGGCGCAGAACCCCGGGCCACGGCGGCCCGGCGCACCGCGGCGCCGCCGAGGCACCTCGCGACCGGTTGGACGTACGAGACGATGGTGCCGAGCGTCGGGTCGGCGATGGCGGGCCGCGGGCGGTGCCCGCTACGGCATTCGGTCGCCCTTGAGGCGGTTGGCGGTGCCGCACTTGCACTCGCCGTTGGTGGCGGCGGTGGGGCCCCCTCTGCTGCGGGGGACGCGATGGTCGATCTGGCAGTCGCGGCCGGGGAGGCCGCAGCCGTCGTCGCGGCAGAACCGGTCTCGGATGATGATCGCTTCTCGGAGGGGGCCGTGGAAGTAGTCGACGGCTTGTCCGAAGTCGAGGATCTGGCTGTCGGGGCCGAAGACGATGCGGCGGATGGTGCCGGCGAGGCCGAGCGAGATGGCGGTGCGGGCCGCGAGGGGGGTGCAGTCCTCGAGCTCGCACATGGTGTCGTAGAAGCGGGTGTCGACGAGGCCGGCGCCGGGGCGCAGGTCGATCGACTTCCACCAGTCCGGCAGCGGCCGCGGCGCAACGGGCCCGGCGGCGGTGTCCTGTTCGTCGTGGTCGAGCGCGTCGGGAGCGTCGACGTCGGTCGAGGCGGTCGGGTCGCTCGCGCCCGGGGCGCCGACGTCGGCGCTCCCTTGGTCTCCGAGGTCGGTGTCACGATCGTCGGCGTCCAGATCGTCGAGATCGAGGTCTGGGTGGGCGCCGAGGTCGTCGGTGTCGAGGGCCTCGGTGTCGAGGTCGTCGAGGTCATCGTCGTGGGCGTCCTCGTCGTCTGCGTCCGCAGCGGCGTCGTCGGGGCCGCGGTGGCCGCCGCAGCAGGGGCAGTGGTGGTCGCCGGTCTCGCCGGCGAGGGCGGCGAGCTCGTTCCAGAAGGTGGCGTAGCCGACCATCACGTTGAGGACCCACTTGGGGGGTTGGCCGGGGGTGTCACAGGTGGCGGAGCGCCGGGCCATCTCGACGAGGGCATCGGCGCGGCGTTGCTCGGCGGTGCGGACCAGGTCGGACGCCTTGGCGTGGTCGCCGAGGCGGGCGCGGGCCTCGGCCCAGTCCGCGGCGAACAGCTCCTTTTCGAGGCGGCGGAGCTCGGCGAGGAACTCGGTGCCGCCGATGGCGTCGAGCCAGGCGTCGATGCGGACCATCCCGTCGAAGGTCCGCGACGCGTGGGCGCGGCGTCGTTCGTCGGCCTTGCGGGCGCGTTCCTCGGCGCCGTCGGGGTCCACGAAGTCCATCCAGGCGCGCACCGCCCGGACGAACAGATCGAAGTCCAGGGTGCGGGCCGCGGCGACGAGCTCGGCTTCGGCCTCGGCGAAGAACTCGGCGGTGTCCGCGTTGACGGCCCGGCTGAGGGTGGCGACGTGCTCGAAGCCGATGGTGCCCTGCCGGTAGGCGTCCTCGGTGAGGGGCATGGTGCGGGCCTGGCGGGCCACGCCGATCTGGTGACGGACCCGCCGGCGGTCGGCTTTGGTGTTCGCCGCCATCCAGGTGGCGGCCGACGGTTGGCCGTCGAAACGGTACTGCCCGGACGCGTCGAACGCCGCCAGCGCGCCAAGCTTGGCCGCGCCGACCATCCGCTCGATGCGCGACAGCTGCACCAGGTCGTCCCCGAGACCGGACTTCGCCCGGTTCGCCCACGCGGTCCGGGCCACCCCCGCGGCGATCACCTCGAGCCGATCCAACTCGGACTCCGATGCGAACCCCGGGGCGACGAGGTCGTCGAGGACAACAGACACGCGCTTCCACTCCCAACCCGCACCCACCAACGGGGTGCGAACACGAACGATCAGATTGGCTTTGGGGAAGCGACAGCCGGCGTGCTCAACAGGGCTGCGATCTGTTGTCCGTCACCGTAGTCGAACTGGTGTTCGTGTGCAAGTCACGGTGCGTACCGCGGTACCGGCACGCAATTCGGCGTCTCGTCGCCGGCGAGCAGGCGGAAGGTGGCCACCTTGGTCTCCGCGAAGTCGCCGACGAAGGTCCCGGTCGACAGCGAGTCGAGGGTGAAGGTGCCACCCTCGAAGCGCTCGTCGGCGGGCTGCCAGCTGCGGGGGTCGCCATCGACGAGCACCCAGATACCCGACAGCTCGAAGGCGAGGCAGTCGAGGTCGACATCCACGTAATACCCGACACCCGCCGCCAATGAGGCGATCGACGTGGTCGTCATCGGCGCCTCGGTGACGGGCCCCACCGAGGTGGTGGTGAGCGGCATCGTCGTGGTCGGCGCCTGGCTCGTGTTCGTCGTGGTGGGCGGGTCGGTCAAGCGGCGCAGGCAGTCATCGGCCTCGTCGAAGAGGACCTCGACGGCCACGGTCTCGTCGGGTGCCACCTCGACCTCGAGCGAGCAGGCGAGGTCGCCTTCGAGGTCCGGGGGCACCGGAGGGGGGCCGGCCCCGATGGACACCTCCGCCCGAACCACGACGGGGCCGGCCTGCACCTCCTGGGTGAGGACCGAGTCGTAGTAGGCGCCCATCGAGTCGTCACCGGACGCCTCCACGAAGTCCGACCAGAGCGTGGACCCGATGACCTCGCCGTCCGCCGTCTCGAAGCGCAGCCCCACCTCGAAGCCCTCCCTGAAGCAGCAGACGTCCGGCTCGAGCTGCACCGTGATGCTCCCGGGTCCGTCCTCGCTGCCGGCGGCGGGTCCGGTCTGGACCACGACGTCGTCGCCGCCGCTGCGGGCCAGGATCGCCGCGCCCAACGCCACCGCGACGAACACGCACGCGGCGGCAAGGACCCAGCCCCGACGACCACTGTCGGCGGCGGCGACGTGAACTCCGCCGCTCGCAGCCCGGGCGCGCACCTCGGCGCCGCCGATCGGGTCGCGGCCGGGATCGGTGGACCGGGCCCAACGGCCGACCAGGTCCTGCGCATCGTCGCTCACAGGGTCACCTCCATCTGTCGCCGGAGCTTGGCCAGCCCCCGGTCGGCGTGGTTGCGGACGCTCGACACCGAGATCCCGAGCAGATCGGCGACCTCGGGTACCGGCCAGCGACACCCGTGCACCAGGTAGACCGCCACGCGCTGTCGCTTGGTGAGCGACGCCAGCAGCTTCACGAGCGCCGGTTCCACCGAAGGTTCGACGTCCGGCCCGGCGAGGTCTTCGGTCAGGCGGTCACCGAGGGGACGGTCGAAGCGCACCCGGCTCCGGGCGACCGTGTAGAGGTAGCCGGCCGGGTTCTCCATGGCCGCCACCCGGTCCCAGTGCTGCCAGAGGTAGACGAGGCCGTCGGTGGTCGCCTGACGAGCGGCATCGGCGCCGGCCAGTGGGGTCAGGGCCCGCCGCACACGGTCCTGCGCGTCGGCCACGAACGCGTCGAACTCCCGTGCCGCCGCATCCGTCGTCACTGCCTCTCCCCGCGTGTCGATGCCCGGTAAAGGGTGCCGCACCCGCGGATCCGCCACATCGGATCTCGGCCGGGGTCAGGAACCCCCCGCCGTGGCCTCAGCCCTCGCGGGCGGCCCACCACTGGTCGAGGCGGCGGTAGGCCTCCTCCTCGCCGAGGGGGCCCTCGTCGAGGCGCAGCTGCAGCAGGTGGTCGAGGGCCTCGCCGACCCAACGACCGGGCTCGACGCCGAGGTGGTCCATCACCTGGCGCCCGTCGAGGTCGGGGCGCATGGCGTCGAGCGCCTCCTGCTCCTGGAGCTTCGCGATGCGCTCCTCGAGCTCGTCCATGCGGCGGGACAGGCGCTCGGCCTTGCGCTGGTTGCGCGTGGTGCAGTCGCAGCGGGTCAGCTCGATGAGCTCGGGCAGCAGGTCGCCGGCGTCGCGCACGAAGCGGCGCACCGCGGCGTCGGTCCAGCCCATGGCGTAGGTGTGGAAGCGCAGGTGCAGGTAGACGAGTTGGACGATGTCGTCGGTCTCGTCGTTGGGGTAGCGCAGCGCCTGGAGCCGCTCGCGGGCCATGCGGGCACCGACCACCTCGTGGTGGTGGAAGCTCACGCCACCGTTGGCGAACGACCGGGTCTTTGGCTTGCCCACGTCGTGGAGCAGCGCGGCGAGGCGCACGCGCTTGTTGGGACGGCCCTCGGCGTCGAGGCGGCGAGTCTTGGCCACCACCGCGATGGTGTGGGCCAGCACGTCCTTGTGGTGGTGGATGGGGTCCTGCTCGAGGCGCATGGCCGGCAGCTCGGGCAGGAACTCCTGGGCGAGGCCCGTGTCGACCAGGAACCAGAGCCCCGCAGACGGGTCGTCCACCACCATGAGCTTGTCGAGCTCGAGGCGGATCCGCTCGGGCGCCACGATCTCGAGCCGGGGGGCCAGCGCCTTGACCGCGGCGATGAGGTCGCCGTCGGGCATCAGGCCATAGCCGGCGAGGAAGCGGGCGGCCCGGAGCATGCGAAGGGGGTCGTCGCTGAACGACTCCTCTGGCGCGAGTGGGGTGCGCAGGCGCCGGTGCACCAGCAGGTCGACCATCCCGTCGAAGGGGTCGACGAGGGCGAGGTCGGGCAGCGACAGGGCCATCGCGTTGACGGTGAAGTCGCGGCGGGAGAGGTCGGCCTCGATGGCGTCGCTGAACTCGACCTCGGGCTTGCGGGAGTCCGGGCGGTAGGCCTCGGCCCGGTGGGTGGTGATCTCGAACTCGCGGTCGCCCTTCTTGGCGCCGATGGTGCCGAAG
Organism: Acidimicrobiales bacterium; assembly: GCA_016794585.1. Classification (NCBI taxonomy): domain Bacteria; kingdom Bacillati; phylum Actinomycetota; class Acidimicrobiia; order Acidimicrobiales; species Acidimicrobiales bacterium. The sequence goes on along the minus strand of JAEUJM010000033.1, from coordinate 38,569 downwards.
CGCTCGCCCTGGGTCCACACCGCGTCGGCCCAGCCGTTGAGGATGGCCTTGGTCTGCTCGGGACGGGCGTCGGTGGTCAGGTCGATGTCGACGTCCGGGAGCGGCGAGCCCAGGAGCAGGTCGCGCACGACGCCGCCCACGAGGTAGAGCCGGTGGCCGGCGGCGGTGAAGCGCTCGGCCAAGGGCGCGACGTCGTCGAGGACCGGTTGGAGGGCGGGCCGAAGGGGCTCGGGGATGGTGGTCGGTGGGTTGCTCACGAACGGGAGCTCACGGGACGTCGGGGCGGTCGAGGGGCGCGGAGAGGTCGGCCTCGATGGCGCGCCGCTCGGCCACGGCGCGCACCACGGTGCCGCCGGGCCCGCCGGACGTGGCGGGCTCGGGGCGGAGGTCGACGCCGGCCATGGCGCCGAGGCAGGCGGTGGTCGAGCGCGACAGGGCGCCGAGGTCGTAGCCGCCCTCGAGGAACACGAGGCGCCGGCCGGCGGGCACGAACGCGAGGAGGTCGGCGGTCAGGTCGGCGAAGTCGCCCGAGGCCAGCGACAGCCCGGCGAGGGGGTCGTCGCGGTGGGCGTCGAAGCCGGCCGAGAGCAGCACCCAGGTGGGCGCCCACGTGTCGACGAGGGGCGCGAGCACCTCGTCCACGCCGAGGCGCAGGACATCGCCCGTGGCCCCCGTCGGCAGAGGGAAGTTGATGGTGGCGCCCGCCCCGTCGCCGGCGCCGGTCTCGTCGAGGCCGCCGGTGCCCGGGTACAGCGGCCACTCGTGGAACGACACGTACACGACGCGCGGATCGCGGTAGAAGATGTCCTGGGTGCCGTTGCCGTGGTGCACGTCGTAGTCGACCACCAGCACCCGCTCGCCCCGGTCGGCCAGGGCGGCGGCGGCCACGGCCACGTTGTTGAACAGGCAGAAGCCCATGGCCTGGGCCGGGCGGGCGTGGTGGCCGGGCGGGCGCACCGCGCAGAACGCGCTGTCCGCGCCGGTGTCCCCCCGGTCGAGCGCTTCGATGGCGGTGAGGCCGGCGCCCGCGGCCAACAGCGCCGCGTCCCACGACTCGGCCACGGCGACGGTGTCCCCGTCGATGTAGCCGCCGCCCTTGGCGCAGAACGCCTCGATGCGGTCGATGAACGCCGCTGGATGGACGCGCTCGAGGTCGGCACGGGTGGCCGGGCGAGGGTCGAGGTCGACCAGGGCCTCGCCCAGCCCGGCCGCCTCGGCGCCGTCGAGGACGGCCTGGAGCCGCTGCGGGCGCTCGGGGTGGCCCGGGCCGGTGTCGTGGCGCGCGAAGGCCGGATGCGTCGCGAACAGGACGGTCATGGTGGCGCCCACGGTACCGCCCGGCCTCTCCCCCACCCTCTCCCCGACCCCCACGCTCACCCTGGCCTCCAGCGGTCGAGGACCACGGGGCGATGCGCGGACGGCGCCGCCGTCCCGCGCCGCAGAGGGCCTCGGGCGGGCCGTATCCTCGGGGGGTCGTGCCCCGTCCCCCGTCCCGCCCCGTCGCGCCCCGGCTCCGGGCCGGCCTGGTGCGGGACGGCCGCGGTGGGGTGGTGCTCCACGGCGAGGGCTCGCCGCTGCGCCTCGGCCCGTGGCAGGGCCACCCCGAGGTCGCCTACGTCGTGCCCGTGCACGGAGGCTCGCCGAGCGCGGTCACCGACGTGCGCCGCGCCCTCGAGTTGGCCGGCGAGCAGGGCTACCGGTCGGTGGTCACCGCCGCCCTGGCCCCCCTCGACCAGGCGGCCTTCCTCACCGTCGGCTTCGAGGTGCACGAGCGTCTGCACCTGCTGGCCCGCGCCCTGCCGGTGGCGCCGCCGCGGGCTCCCGGTGCACCCGCCGGCGTCGTGCTGCGCCGGGGCCACACGAACGACCGCGACTCGGTGCTGCGCCTCGATCACCAGGCCTTCGAGCCGTTCTGGCGCCTGGACCACCGGGGCCTGGCCGACGCCATCGCCGCGACCCCGTCGGCGCGCTTTCGCGTGGCGGTCGCCGACCGGGGGACCACCGCCGAGGTGGTCGGCTACTCGGTGATCGGTCGCGCCTCGCACCGCGGTTACGTCCAGCGCCTCGCGGTGGCGCCCGACCGCCACCGCGGCGGCGTGGGTCGGTCCCTCCTCGTCGACGGGTTGCGCTGGCTCGAGCGGCGACGCGTCCGCCGCGTGATGGTCAACACCCAGGAGCGCAACGCCGCCGCCCTCGCGCTCTACGAGCGCGAGGGCTTCGAGCGCCAGCCAGGCGGCCTGGCCGTGCTCTCGCTCCCCCTCCGCGGGGCGACGTGAACGCGACGGGCGCCACGCGCCTGCTCGCCGCCCTCGCCGTCGCCGCGGGGCTCGCCGCCACGACGGTGACCGTCTCCGCCGCCGGCGCCCAGGAGGAGCCGGCGACGACGGCCTCCACCACCACCACCCCCACCACCGCCGCCGCCACACCTGCCACCACGACGACCGGTGCCCCCGACCCGGACGCGCCGACGCTCCTCCTCGAGCGCCAGACCACCTGGGTGGCCCCCGGCGACTCGTACCGCGTGCGGGTCCGGGCCACCGGCGAGGTCCCCGACGGCGCCGTCATCGAGGCCGACGTCCACGAGGTCACGGCCTCCCGCTCCGATTTCGCCGCGCAGGCGGCGGGAGGCGAGCTCGGCGACGTGATCGGTGACGTCGGCACCCGTCCGCTGTCGTCCGACGACCCACCCGAGGCCGCGATCCGCTTCGCCACCGACGGCGACGCCGATCCCGCGGCCGGCGAGTTCGATGCCGAGATCGACGAGTCGGGGGTGTACCCCGTCGAGGTCCGCCTGGTGCACGAGGGCGCCGTCCTCGACCGTCTCGTCACCCACCTCGTCCGCCTGCCCGGCTCGACGAGCGAGGCCCCGCCGCTGCAGGTCGCCGTGGTGCTCCCCGTCGACGCCGGCCCCGGCATCGCCCCCAGCGGTCGCCGCCGCGTCGACCCGGTCGGCGAGGACCGGCTGACCGCGTTGCTCGACGCGCTCCTCGACCATCCCGACCTGCCCCTCACGGTCGTGCCCACCCCCGACACGGTCGCCGGGCTGTCCGGCTCCCCGTCGCTCGCCCGCCTGCGCCGGGCCATCGACGGCCGCCAGGTGATGTCGTCCCAGTACGTACCCGTCGACCTCTCGGCCTGGGTCAGCGCCGGCCTCGACGAGGACATCGCCCGCCAGACCACCGCGGGGGACGCCGCCCTTGCCGAGCACCTCGTCGAGCGACCTGACCGGCGCACCGCGGTGGCCGACGCCACCTTGTCGCCCGATGCCCTGACCCGGCTCGAGGAGCTGGGCGCCGACCAGATCGTCATCCCCTCGAACGCCCTGGCGCCCGTCGACCCCGCCGCCTTCCCCACCACGGTCGCCCAGCCCTTCGGCGTCCTCGACGGCGACGGCAGCGTGGCCCGGGCCGTCGCCGCCGACGCGGCCCTCGCCGCGCACGTCGACTCGACCGGCGACCCGGTGCTCGACGCCACCAACCTCCTCACCGACCTCGCCGTGCTCTGGTTCGACCGGCCGACGCAGCAGCGGGGCGTGGCCGTGACGCTGCCCCGACGGTGGGACCCGTCGCCGGCCTTCCTCGAGACCCTGCTCTCGGGGCTCGGCGCCTCCACCATCGTCACCCCGGCCACCGTGGACGAGCTTTTCACCCGGGTCCCGGACGCCACCGCGGGCGGCGCCGGCGACCCGGACGGGCCCCTGCTCGTGCGCACCCTCGCGCCCCAGCCCGCCCCGTCGCTCGGCAGCTATCCCGAGGTGCTGCCCCTCACCCGCCTCACCGCCGAGGGCTTCGCCAGCATGGCGGGCCGGGACAACCCCGTCGTCGCGTCGATGCAGCGCCGCCTGCTGGTCTCGGGATCGGCGGACTTCGGCCGCGCCCAGCGACGGGCCTACCTCGACGCCATCAGCCGCCAGATCGACCGGGCGTCGGCGGCCGTCGTGGCGCCCGAGAGCGGCAACGTCACCCTCACCTCCCGCGACGGCAGCATCCCGCTCAACCTGAGCAACGAGAACCTCTACGACGTCACCGTCCGCCTGCGCTTCGACAGCGACAAGCTCACCTTCCCCGACGGGGACACCGTGATCGTGCACCTGCCCGCCAGCACGGTGACCTCCCTCGACATCGCCGTCCGCGCCCGGAGCTCCGGCACGTTCCCACTCCGCCTGGTGGTCACCTCACCCGACGAGATCGTCGTGGTGTCGCGCTCGCGCTTCACCGTCCGGTCCACCGCGGTCTCGGGCGTCGGCCTCGTGCTGTCGGTCGGCGCCGGGCTCTTCCTCGCCCTCTGGTGGGCCAGCCACTTCCGACGCGTCCGCCGGGCCCGCAAGCTGGTCGCCGCCGACGAGGCCGCCGACGCCATCGCCGAGGCCGACCGGGACAACGACCGGGACAGCGACGGGGACAGCGACGGGCACGGGGCCGGGAAGTAACCTTCCGGTCTCTGCGACGGTCGAAGCACCCGCTGCCCACGCAGCATCGACCCAGCGGGTCAACCAGCACGTCCCAGCAGGACAACCAGCACGTGTCGACGCCCACCCGGGGCACGACCGAGGAGGCGCAACGCAGACATGAGCATCCGGATCGTCACCGACAGCGCCTGCGACCTGCCCGACGACGTCGTCGAGCGGTACGGCATCGAGATCGTGCCGCTCAACATCCGCTTCGGCGACGACGAGTACGTCGACCGCTTCGAGCTCGACGTCGAGTCGTTCTACGACAAGCTGGCCAGCCACGACGCCCTGCCCGAGACCTCCGCCCCGGCGCCGGGCCGCTTCCAGGAGGCCTTCGAGAAGCAGGCGGCCGCCGGCGCCGACACCGTGCTCTGCATCAACCTGGCCTCCGGGCTGTCCGCCACCATGGAATCGGCCCAGCAGGCCGCCAAGAACGTCGACATCGACGTCCGGGTCATCGACACCCAGACAGTGAGCGGCGCCATCGGGCTGGCCTGCATCGAGGCCGCCCAGGCCGCCGAGGCGGGCAAGAGCGCCGACGAGATCGTGGCCGACCTCACCGAGAAGGCCGAGCGCACGCGCATCTTCGGCGCGTTGAACACCCTCGACAACCTGAAGAAGGGCGGCCGCATCGGCGGCGCCCAGGCGCTCGTCGGCAACATGTTGGCCATCAAGCCCATCCTCGAGATCAGCCACGGCCACGTCGAGGAGGCCTCCAAGCAGCGCACCCGCAAGAAGGCCATCGGCTGGCTGCGCGACCGGGCCCTCGCCGACGACGTCGAGGACCTCTGCGTGTTGAACGGCCTCGCCGCCGACTTCGACGAGTTCGTGGACATGTTGGCGCCCAAGTACACGCGCGAGGACCTCTTCGTGGGCACCATCGGCCCCGTCATCGGCACCCACGCCGGCCCCGGCGTCATCGGCATCGGCTTCCGCACGAAGAAGTAGCCGTCCGTCCGCACCGACGGGTCACGGTCACCCTCGGCGGCCGTCCCGAGGGAGGCGAAGGCCACTAGCTAGCCTCAGGGGCGTCGTGTCCGACTCCCCTCCCCCCTCGCGCCCCGGCGGACGCGCCGACCTGGTCGGCACGCTGCTGGCCGGTCGCTACCGCTTCGAGCGGCTCATCGCCACCGGGGGGATGGCGCAGGTGTGGGAGGCCACGGACCTCGTGCTCGACCGCCGGGTGGCGGTCAAGCTGCTCCACGCCCACCTGACCGACGACACCACCTTCGTCGAGCGCTTCCGTCGGGAGGCGATCGCCGCCGCCCGCCTCGCCCACCCCTCGATCGTGTCCATCTTCGACACGTACTCGGGCGACGGCATGGAAGCGATCGTCATGGAGCTGGTGGACGGGGTCACCCTGCGCCAAGAGCTCGACCGGCGCCACAGCCTGCCGCCGGCCGAGGCCGTGCGCATCGGCGTGGCCGTGGCCGATGCGCTGGCGGTCGCCCACCAGTCCCGCCTGGTGCACCGGGACATCAAGCCGGCCAACATCCTGCTCTGCCAGGACGAGCGGGTGATGGTGGCCGACTTCGGCATCGCCAAGCTGGACGAGGGCGGCGACCACACGAAGGAGGGCACCATGCTCGGGACGGCCAAGTACCTGGCCCCCGAACAGGTCGAGGGCCGCCCCGTCGACGCCCGCACCGACGTCTACGCCCTCGGCATCGTCCTCTACGAGATGCTCAGCGGCCGGCCCCCCTTCGACGCCGACACGGACGCGGCCACCGCTCTGGCGCGCCTCACCACGAACCCGCCGCGACCCCGCCAGATCAAGGCCGACCTGCCCCGGGAACTCGACGACGTGGTGATGCGGGCGATGGCCCGGGACCCCGATCAGCGCTTCGACGGCGCCGCGGAGCTTCGGGCGGCGCTCCAGGCCGCAAACCTCGGGCCGTCCGAGCCCGTCAGCTACGCCGACAACACCGCGGTCACGACCCGCACCCCGCCGGCGGGCACCCCGGCGGTGGCCTCGGCGGGCGCCGGGGCGAGCGGTGCGGGCGCCGGCGGCGCCGCGGGCGCCGCCAAGGGCACCGGGGCCGCCCCGACCGGCGACTTCGTCAAGCGTGAGCGGGGGTTCCTCTTCCCGGCGCTGATCATCGTCTTCGTGGCCATCGCCCTCGCCGTCGCCGGCGTGCTGATCGGCAACACCCTGTCGGAGGACGGGCTCTTCGGTGGGGCGGACGGCACCACCACGACCACGGCGCCGGCGGCGCCCGACGGCGCCGCGCCCGTCACCATCACCACCGCCACCCCCTTCGACCCCGAGGTGGGTGACGGTGAGAACGACGAGGCGGCGCCTCGGGCCATCGACGACGACCCCGCCAGCGCGTGGGTCACCTCCACCTACAACTCCGCGGACTTCGGCGGCCTGAAGGAAGGGGTCGGCCTCATCCTCACCCTCGACCAGGCGGTCGCGCTCGACACCCTCACCGTGAGCTCCACCACCGGCGGGTGGACCGCGGACGTGTACGTCGGCGAGGAGGCCGCGGCCGACCTGGCCGGGTGGGGCGAGCCCGTCGTGGCCGCCCAGCCCTTCGCCGAGGGCGAGACCGTGGTCGATCTCGGTGGCGCGACGGGCGACCAGGTCCTGATCTGGATCACCGCGCTGCCCGACGGCGGCAACGTCGCCATCGCCGACGTGTCGGTGGCGGCGTCGTGAGGGGCACGGGCGACCGGGCGCCGGCGTGACCCCGGAGGCCGACGACGGCACCCTCGTGGCGGCGGCGCAGCGGGGCGACACCGCCGCCCTCGACGCGCTGCTGCGACGCCACTACGACCGGGTCCACGCCATCTGCCGGCGGCTCGCCGGCAACGCCGCCGACGCCGACGACGCCACCCAGGAGGCCGTCATGGCCATCGTGCGGGGCCTCCCCCGCTTCGACGGCCGGGCCGCGTTCAGCACCTGGTCCTACCGGGTGGCCACCAACGCCTGCCTCGACGAGCTCCGCCGGCGGGGCCGGCGGCCCGTGCCCGTGGAGCCCGACCCCCCCGACCGCGGCGACGCCCACACCCCGGTGGACGTCGCTCCCGCCGTGGCCGACGCCATCGCCGACCGCCTCGAGGTTGACGCCGCCCTGGCCACGCTGCCCCCCGAGTTCCGGGCCGCGGTGGTGCTCCGGGACCTCTGCCAGCTCGACTACGCCGAGATCGCCGAGACCCTCGGCATCCCCCCGGGCACCGTGCGCTCACGCATCGCCCGGGGCCGGGCCGCCCTCGCCGAGCACCTCGCGACGACGGCCGGGAACCAGGAGGGTCCCTCGTGACGTCAGAGGAGGGAGCCATGAACCAGCCTGAACCGACGCCGGACGACCTGCTCGTCTCCGCCGTGCTCGACGGCGTGGCCTCGCCCGACGACGTGGCGAGGGTCACCGGCGACCCTGGGCTCACGGCCCGACTCGAGCAGTTCCGTTCCGTGGCCCGTGCCGTGGGCGGGCCCGTGCCCCTCGTGGACCCCGTCGTGCGCGACGCCCACCTGGCCCGTGCGGTCGCCGCACTGGGATCCGACGGTAGGGCGACGACTGCGCCGGCGGCCGCCGCCGCGCCCCCCGAGCCCCGTGTGGTGCCGACGCCCCCTCCCCCACCGTCCGAGCTCTCCGCAGCTCGCGCCCGGCGCCAGCGCCGCCTCGGACCCGTGATCCTCTCCGTCGCCGCCGCACTGGTGCTGGTCGCCGCCGCCGGCGCGCTGGTGCTGCGTCTCGGCGACACCACCGGCAGCTCCTCGAGCGACGAGGCCGCCACCGCCACGGCGCCCGACGCACCCGCGGAGTCGGGCGACGACGGCGGTGATGCCAGCGCCGGCGCCGCCGACAGCGAGCAGTTCACCCCCGGTGTCCCCAGCACGACGGCACCCGACGGGGCGGGGACCGCGGCCACCGAGGCCGGCATCGACCCCGCGCTGCCGACTCTCGGCACCTTCGCCAAGGGCGAGGACCTCGCCGCCCGGGTCCGGGGCGAACTGGTCCTCGATCCGTCCCCCACCCAGCGCGCCACCGACGAGGCCTGCCTCGACGACTTCGGCGTCGAGGTCGTGCTGCTCGGGCGGGCCACGGTCGACGGCGAGGAGGGGCTCGTCTACGTCGAGAGCGACCCGTCGGCTTCCCGCCGCCTCTGGTTCGTCGACCCCGCCACCATCGCCGCCGACGGCACCTGTCGGGAGGTCGTCCCGGTGCAGCGGCTCTGAGCGCGGCCCCCAGCCGACGGGCCGGGTTGTCGTATACCCCCGGGGGTATCTAGGATGAATCCCCGTGACCCTCCTCGACGACCCCACCGCCGCCGGCGATCCCACGCCGGCGGCCCCCCACCCCTCCCCCGCCGGTGACCACGGCGACGCGAAGGCCGGCTGGCTGGCCCGCATCGCCCGGTTCTCCGTCAAGCGCCGCAAGGGTGTCCTGATCACCTGGCTCGCCGTCGTGCTCCTGGCCGCGCCCCTCGCCCTCGGCCTGTCCGGCGCGCTGTCCGGTGCCGGCTGGGAGGCACAGGGCTCGACCGCCCAGGAGGTGCGCGACGAGCTGCGCGCCGACTTCCCCGCCCTGGGCGCCGAGTCGGCCGTGGTCGTGTACCGCCAGGAGACGCCCATCGCCGACGACCCCGCCGGGTTGGAGGCCGTGGTGGCGGATCTCCAGGGCGCGCCCGGCGCCGCCCGGGTGGCCGACCCGCTGACCCTGCCCGCCGAGGCGGGGCTGCTCGCCCCGGACGGTCGCACCGCCCTCATCCCCGTCGCCCTCGAAGGGGACGTGGACGCCGACCTCCCCGAATCCGCCGGCGAGCTCATCGACCACGTGAGCGAGCTCGGGGTGCCCGACGGCGCCAGGGTCGAGGTCACCGGCGAGTGGCCGGTCTGGAGCGACTTCAACGAGACCAACGAGGAGGCGCTCCACCTCGCCGAGCTGGTCTCGGGCCTGCCCACCGTCATCTTGTTGTTCATCGCCTTCGGCTCGGCCATCGCCGCCGGCCTCCCCCTGCTCCTGGCCCTCGCCGGGATCGCCGTGGGCTTCGCCGCCCTGCACCTGCTCACCGGGCTCACCCCGATGTCGGTGTGGTCCATGAACTTCTCGATGATGATCGGCCTCGCCGTCGGCATCGACTACAGCCTCTTCATCGTCTCCCGCTACCGAGAGGAACGCGAGGACGGCCTCGACACCGCCGACGCCATGGCCGCCACGCTCTCCAGCTCGGGCAAGGCCGTGTTCCTGTCCGCCCTCACCGTCGTGCTGTCCCTCGCCGCCGTGCTCGTCGTGCCGGTCATGGTCTTCCGGGCCATGTCGCTCGGCATGATGCTGTCGGTCACCGCCACCGCACTGGCGTCGCTCACCCTGCTGCCCGCCGTCCTGGCCGTCATGGGTGATCGGGTGCTCGTCACCAAGGGCCACGAGGACCCCGATCGGGCCGCCGAGGGCCGCTGGGCCCGCTGGACCGGTCGTGCCCTGAAGCGCCCCGGTCTCACCCTCGCCCTCGGCCTGTTCCTGCTCCTCGCCCTGGCCGCGCCCGCCCTCGGCCTGCGTCTCGGCATGCCCGGAGCCCGGGTGGTGGACGAGGGACGCTCCAGCCGCGACGGCTACGAGCTCCTCGTGGAGTCGTTCGGTCCCGGCGCCGCCGCGCCGCTGTTCGTCACGGTCCCGGCCGAGGACGCCGAGCAGGTCGTCGCCATCGCCACCGCTGACGAGGGCGTGGCCGACGCCCGCATCGTCGCCGAGCCCGCGGCCAGCGGTCGAACCGTGGTGCGGGTCACGCCCACCACGGCGGTCGACGACCAGGCCACCTCCGACCTGGTGGCCCGACTGCGCACCGAGGTGGGCGACGCCGTGCCGGCCGCTCTCGTCGGCGGTCCCGCGGCGCAGAACCACGACCTCACCGAGGTGCTCCTCGGCCGGGCGCCCTTGGCCGTGGGGCTCATCATGGCGGTCGCGTTCCTCCTGCTGTTGATCGTGTTCCGCAGCCTGACCGTGGCCCTGTCGTCGATCGTGTTGAACCTCATCAGCGTCGGCGCCAGCTTCGGCTTCGCCGCCATCGTGTTCCAGCACGGCATCGGCGCCGGCCTCATCGGCATCGACCACCAGGGCTTCGTCGACGCCTGGGCACCGCTGTTCTTCTTCGCCCTGCTCTTCGGACTCTCGATGGACTACCAGCTCTTCCTGCTGGCCGCGATCCGCGAGCGCTACGAGGAGACCGGTGACACCCAGGTGGCCATCCGCGAGGGCATCGCCCGCACCGGACGGCCCATCACCAACGCCGCCCTCATCATGATCGTGGTGTTCGTGGCCTTCGGGGTCACCGGCCCCATCCCCCCGACGGAGCTGGGCGTCACCCTGGCGGTGGCGGTGCTGCTCGATGCCACCATCGTGCGCATGATGCTCGTGCCGTCCCTCATGGGCCTCCTCGGGGAGCGGAACTGGTGGCTGCCCTCGTGGCTCGACCGGCTGCTGCCCCGGGTGAGCTTCAACCACTGAGGCCGCCTGCTCCCCCGCTGGTCGCGTCTGGGTAGGGTTGGCGCCCATGACGGACACGACCAGCGGGGGACCCGGCCCCGGCCCCTCGGGACCGGCCGAGGACTGGCCCGCCAAGGCCACCGACCAGATCGTCAACCTGGTCGACCAGATCCGGGACAAGACCACCGGGCCCGCCATCCGGGCCGCCCGAGCCATGGTGTTCGGGTTCCTGGCCACCATGCTCGGCACCGCAGCCCTCATCCTGCTGGTCATCGGCCTGGTGCGCTTCGTGAACGTCTACGCCCCCGGCGGCGTCTGGGTCGCCCACGGGATCGTGGGCCTGCTCTTCGTGGGCTGCGGGCTGCTGCTCTGGTCGAAGCGCTACGCGCCGGCCGACGCGCCCGACTGAGGGCCCCCGTCCCACCACGCCCCACCCACGGAATAGCCCACCCTCCCACGGAGTTCGAGCGGACATGAGCGACACCGACGTGCGCAACGTCATCATCATCGGATCGGGCCCTGCCGGGCTCACCGCGGCCATCTACACGGCCCGGGCCAACCTCGGGCCGCTGGTCATCGAGGGCGAGCCGTCCTCCACCAGCGACCAGCCCGGCGGTCAGCTCATGCTCACCACCGACGTGGAGAACTTCCCCGGCTTCCCCGAGGGGATCATGGGGCCCGACCTCATGGCCCGCTTCCGCGAGCAGGCCGTGCGGTTCGGGGCCGACATCCTCACCGAGAAGGTCACCAAGGTCGACTTCTCCGCCCGACCCTTCGGCGTGTGGGTGGGCGATCCCGAGGCCGCCGAGCCCACCTACCGGTCCCACGCCATCATCGTGTCCACGGGTGCCCGCTCCCTGATGCTGGGCCTCGAGGCCGAACAGCGCCTGCTCGGCCACGGCCTGTCCACCTGCGCCACCTGCGACGGGTTCTTCTTCCGCGAGCACGAGATCGCGGTGGTCGGCGGCGGCGACTCGGCGGTGGAGGAGGCGCTCTTCCTCACCAAGTTCGCGAGCAAGGTGACGCTGATCCACCGCCGCGACGAGCTGCGGGCCTCGAAGATCATGCAGGAACGGGCCTTCGCCAACCCCAAGATCGAGTTCCTCTGGAACCACACCGTCGAGGAGATCCACGGCGAGCACGCCGTCGAGGGCATCGACGTGCGCAACGTCCTCACGGGCGAGACCTCCACCCTGCCCGTGTCCGGCGTGTTCGTGGCCATCGGCCACCAGCCCAACACGGACCTGTTCAAGGGTCAGCTCCACATGGAGGACACCGGCTACCTCGTCACCGGTCCCGGCACCTACACCAACGTCGACGGCGTGTTCGCCTGCGGCGACGTGCAGGACCACACCTATCGCCAGGCCATCACCGCGGCCGGCTCGGGCTGCCAGGCGGCCATCGACGCCGAGCGCTGGCTCGAGGCCGCGGCCCACGCCGCCCTCTCCTGAAGATCCCGCCGCCGCTCGGCCGCTCCCCGACCATCCCCGCTCCCGGGGAGGGGCACCACTAGGGTCGAACGCGTCCGTCGTGCCCGCGTACGCGCCCGAGGATCACTGAGGCCCCCGGCGCCGACCCTGAAGAGTCGACCATGAAGAAGCTGCTGCCAGGCATCGTCGTGGGCGTCGGCCTGTTCCTGCTCGTCACCCAGCCCGAGGCCTCCGCCGAGTGGGTGGACTCCGCCCTCACCGTGGTCGGCGACATCTGGAGCGGCGTGATCGAGTTCCTGAAGCAACTGCTCGACTGAGCCATGGGTGCCGGCGCGCCATGACCAGCGCGACGTCCGAGCGGTTCCTGCTCGAGGGCGAGACGGTGCAGTACGAGACCCACCGCCACTGGGCCATCCTGCTACGGCCCGCGATGTGGGCGGGCGGCAGCCTGTTGCTGTTGTCCATCTTCTTCGGCATGACCGGTTCGACCGAGGTCACGGGGCTCCTGGGCCTCGGGGTGATGTTCCTCTGGCTGCGGGTGTCGTGGAAGATCGCCGACTGGCGGGTGGACGCCCTGTACGTGACCGACTGGCGGGTCTTCTCGGTCTCCGGGATCGTCACCCGGCGCCTCGCGGCCATGCCGCTGCGCAAGATCACCGACCTCACGTACGAGACACCGCCGCTCGGGCGCGTGCTCGGCTACGGCCGCTTCGTCATCGAGACCGCCGGCCAGGACCAGGCGCTGTCCCGGCTCGACTACGTGCCCGACCCCCACCGCATGTACTCGATCCTGTCGCACCTCACCCTGCACGGCGCCACCCCGGACACCGCCGCGTCGACGGCCCGTCCGTCGGTGTCCATCGACGTGACCTCGCCGGGCACCCCCGGAGGACCGCCCTCACCCTCCTCCCCCTCACCCTCCTCCCCCTCACTGTCCTCACCGTCACCCTCCCCCTCCCCCACCGCCACCGACCCCTCGACGAGGTCGTCCGCTGCGGGCTGGGTCGGTCGCCTGTTCGGGGGCGACTACGACGACTGAGCAGGGCCCGGAGGGAATGCCCATGGGGCGCGCGTGGTTGTGGGTACGCGATCATCGCCACGCAGCGTCGTGGCGCTACGTTCGCCTCGTTCGACCCAACCAGTGACCCACCCAGCAAGGAAGGCTCCCATGGCCGCAGGCATCTCCACCCTCTCCGACGCCACCTTCACCGAGGAGATCGGCTCCGCCGACGGCCCTGTCCTGGTGGACTTCTGGGCCGAGTGGTGCGGTCCGTGCAAGATGATCGCCCCCATCCTGGAGGAGATCGCCGCCGAGCACGGCGACAAGCTGGCCATCGCCAAGCTGAACGTGGACGACAGCCCGGGTGCCGCCCGGAACTACCAGGTGATGAGCATCCCCACCCTGATCGTGTTCAAGGACGGCGAACCCGTGAAGCGCCTCGTGGGTGCCAAGGGCAAGGGCCAACTGCTCGAGGAGCTCAGCGAGTTCATCTGAGCTCGGCCCGGCGGGACCGCCGGGCGCCGACCAGCACGCTTCGACAGGTCCCCCCACCTCGGGGGGACCTGTTCGCGTCCGGGTCCCAGGGGGGACCTGCCTGCGGTCGCCAGTAACCTCCGGCCGTGGTCGAAGGTCTTCCTCTGTCCCCGGGCGAGTCGGGCGAACCGGTGCGCGACCTCCAGGCGCGCCTGGCCTCGGTGGGCCACGACTGCAGCGACGACACCCTCGGGACCTACGGCCCCGCCACCGAAGGGGCCGTGCGTCGCTTCCAGGATCAGCGGGGACTCCACGTGGACGGGGTGTGCGGCCAGCAGACCTGGTCGTCGCTGGTCGAGGCGGGGTACCGCCTCGGCGACCGCCTGCTCTACCACCGGACCCCGCTGTTGCGGGGCGACGACGTGCACGAACTGCAGCAGCGTCTCGGCTCACTGGGCTTCGACGCCGGCCGGGTGGACGGATTCTTCGGCGTCGACAGCGCCAAGGCCCTCAAGGACTTCCAGCAGAACGTCGGCCTCACCTGTGACGGCATCTGCGGGCCGGACACCCTCGAGGCCCTGCGCCGCCTGGGCGCCTCGGCCGGCGGGGTGGCGGCGGGCGGCAGCGAGGCGACCACCGAAGCCGAGGTGCGCGAACGCGACCGGCTGCGCCGCGCTCGGCGCAGCCTCGCCGGCCAGCGGGTGGTCGTGGCCGAGTTCGGCGGCCTCGACGCGCTCGCCACCGCACTCGCCCGTGCCCTCCAGGACGAGGGGGCCGTGGTGGCAGCACTCCATCACCCCGACGGCTCGGCCCTCGCCGCCGACGCCAATGCGTTCGAGGCGGTGGCCTACGTGGGACTGTCCTTGCGCCCCGGCCCCGACTGCACCCTCTCCTACTACGCCTCCCCCGGGTTCGAGTCCGTGGGTGGCCGCCGCCTGGCCGAGCGCGCCGGCGACGAGCTGCGTTCCACGTTCGGGGCCCAGGCCGCCGAGGTTCGCGGCATGCGCCTGCCGGTCCTGCGCGAGACGGTGATGCCGGCCGTCCAGCTCGAGATCGGCCAGCCCCGCCTCGCCGTCGAGGGCGCCGCCGACCTCGTCGGTGCGCTGGTGCGAGCCGTGGTGGCGTGGATCGACGATCCACTGGACCCCTGACTCCCACTTCCGAGCCGATGTACACCGCTGTCCAGTGAGGCCCCGCCGCGACCGTGAATCAGCGGTTCATGCCCTCTGACCAGGGGAAACACTGCCGGACAGGCAGGTCCTCCGACGGTTGACCACAGGGTTTGCCACAGGTGTGGAAAACCCTCACGCGCGGGACGCGTCTTGCCGCTGTCAAGTCTCAACTACTACTTGAGAGTTTCGTCCTCGTCGGTGGGTCGGCCGTTCACCATGGCGCGGTAGATGCGCTCGAGGTCCTCCAAGGTGGCGAAGTCGATGACGACGCGCCCCTTCCGCGCTCCCATGGAGACCGCCACCCGGGTGTCGAGGTGTTGTGCGAGGAGCTCCTCGAGCTCGAGGAGGCCGGCCGGTCGGAGCGCCGGTGCCGTGGCCTTCTCCGCGTTCTCGTCCTCGCCCGCCCCCCCGCCGCCCTCGCGGCGACGCACCGCTTCCTCGACCTCACGAACCGAGAGCCCTGCCGACACCGCCCGCCGGGCCAGTCCCTCCTGGAAGGCACGATCCGGGGTGCCCAACAGGGCCCGGGCGTGGCCCGCGGTGAGCTGGTTCTCGGCCACCATCTTCTGGATCGAGGGGGGCAACTGGAACAGCCGCAGGGTGTTGGCCACCGCAGACCGGCTCTTGCCCACCCGCTCGGCCAAGCGCTCCTGGGTGAGGTTGAAGTCCTCCATCAGCTGCTGATAGGCCGCCGCCTCTTCCAAGGGGTTGAGGTCCTGACGGTGCAGGTTCTCGACCACGGCTTGCTCGAGGGAATCGAGATCGTCGACTTCCCGGACGATGGCGGGCACCGACGGCAGCCCCGCCCGCTTTGCCGCCCGCCAACGACGCTCGCCGGCGATCAGCTCGTAGCGATCGGGATCGTCGGTCGGGCGCACGAGGATGGGCTGCAGGACCCCCAGGGCCCGGACCGAGGCGGTCAGTGAGGCCAACGACTCCTCGTCGAAGTGCTCACGGGGCTGGAACTGGTTCGGCTCGATCTGGCCCGTGGGGATCTCGCGCAACGCGGTGCCGTCACCGGTGGCGGCCACGTCGGTGGGGATGAGGGCACCCAGACCACGGCCCAGGCCGCCTTTGCGAGTGGACACCGATTCTCCTCTTCCTCTTCTTCTGGCGCTGTGCTCAGGCCCGCGCGGGCTCGAGGCCGGAGACCTCGGCCGCCAGCAGGCGATACTTCCGGGCCCCCTTGGAGCCCGGGTCGAACGAGGTGATGGGCAGCCCGTACGACGGCGCCTCGGACAGCCGCACCGTGCGAGGGATCATCACCTTGGCCACCTTGTCCCCGAAGTGGCTGCGCACCTCCTTGGCCACGTCGGCGGCCAGGGTGGTGCGCCCGTCGTACATCACCAACACGATGGTGCTGACCTCGAGCTTCGGGTTCAGGTTTCGCTGCACCAGCTCCACGTTGCGCAGGAGCTGGCCCAGACCCTCCAAGGCGTAGTACTCGCACTGGATGGGAACGAGGACCTCGCTGGCCGCGGCCAGGCCGTTGACGGTGAGCAGACCGAGCGAGGGAGGACAGTCGATGAGTACGTAGTCGAAGTCGTCGATCACCTGGGCGATGGCGTTGGCCAGCCGCTGCTCCCGACTCATCACCGAGACGAGCTCGATCTCGGCGCCGGCCAGGTCCAGGCTCGACGGTGCCACGAACAGGTTCTTCACCGAGGTGGCTTCGAGGCAGTCCTCCATACGGGCATCAGCCAGCAGGACCTCGTACATGGAGAGGTCGAGGTCACGGATGTTGATCCCCAAGCCCGTACTGGCGTTGCCCTGGGGATCCAGGTCCACCACCAGCGTGCGCAAGCCGAGCTCGGCCAGGCAAGCGCCCAGGTTGATGGCCGTGGTGGTCTTGCCCACGCCACCCTTCTGATTGGCCACAGCGATGATGCGCGGCAGGGTCGGGGGCTTCATAGCGCGCCCATCCTGCTGGCTGTCGGCGGCTGGGTCAAGGACCCTCCGAGTTCCACGTGAAACATCGAGGGCGGCGAAGGGCCGGGTCGCCAGTCCCAGGACGGTGCGCACGAGGAAGGCTGCGTTCATCCCCAGAGTGTTCCACGTGAAACAGCGGGACGCGAATCACGACGATGTTCCCGTGGAGCCATTGGCGTCCTCGTCCCGGTGTTCCACGTGAAACACCTGCTCCCGAACGAGGGGTCGGGCGGCGTGCCCAATCAGGACCAGAGGGGACGGCGCTTGGCGCGCCCACTCTCCCGTGGGAAGGCCGTCGGACACGGTGTCACCAGGCGGAGGACCTGCAGTCGTGGTGGACCCTCACTGGTGGCCTCCGGCTCCAGGCCGAGCTGGGCCAGCGGGGCACGGGGCCAGCGGTTGCTGGTGGCCACCGGGGGTTCGCTCACCACGAGCCGTCCACCCACCCGCAACAGGCCGGCGGCGCACTCGGCGGTCACGGGGGGAGCGCCGAAGGACCGGGCCGTCACCAGGTCGCAGCCGGCACGGTGCTGCGGGTCGTTGCCCACGTCCTCGGCCCGCTGGTGCAGCACCGTGATGCGATCCGAGGCCTCGAGGGCCGTGACCGCCTCCACCAGGAACGCGGCCCGACGCTCCCGCGACTCGATGAGCCACCAGAGCGAGTCCGGCCACTCCTCGATGGCCAGGACGAGCGCGGGCACACCGCCCCCGCTGCCCAGATCCGCCGCCTGCGCCGGGGGAGCGGGCACTGCACGCGCAAAGGCCCGGGCATGGTCGACGTGGGGGTCGACCGGGCCCGGGCCCAGGAAGCCGAGCCGGTGGGCCCGCTCCAGCACGTCCTGGAGGGGCGTCACCGGTGACTCACGTCAGTCCGCCGGGACGATGACCACGCGTCGGCGGGGCTCTTCGCCCTCCGAGGTGGTCGAGATGCCGTCCATCTCGTTGACGGTGTCGTGCACGATCTTGCGGTCCGCAGCGCCCATGGGCTCGAGCGACCGGGCCACACCCGACTCCTGCACCTCGGCAGCGAGCTGACGGGTGAAGCGCTCGAGGGCCTCCTTGCGACGCTGGCGGTACCCGCCGACGTCGACACGGACCCGGCCGTGGTGGGTGCCACTGGCCTGGCGCTGCACGACGGTGCGGGACAGCTCCTGGATGGCCCACAGCGTGCGTCCCTTGGGGCCGATGAGCAGCCCGAGGTCCTCGCCCACCAGGTCGAGCTCGATGGTCTCGTCGTCGACCTTCTCCTTGCGGATCTCGGCCTCGACCCCGAAGGCCTCCACGAGACCATCGAGGAAGCCCTCGATGATCTCCGCCTGCTCGTCGACGGTCACGTCCTCGGTCATCGCCTGCTCCTTGGTGGTTGCGGTGGTGGTCGCCCGGTCCGGGCTGCGTTCTTGGTTGGCGTCGTCGTGCGGCGCGCGATCGCTTCCGCCCCGGCCGCCGCGTCCACGCCCGCCACGGGATCGGGGCGGGCGAGGCTCGTCGGCCCCGCCGGCAGCAGGCGCGGGGGAGGCGCCGGCCACCGCAGCGGCGGGAGCGGGAGCATCGTCACGGTCGGACGACTGGCCCTTTGGCGCCTTGGAGGCCGCCCCGGACGTGTCGGCGCCACTCTTGGCACCCTTGTCGTTGCCGCCACGGCCCTTTCGACCGCCACGGCTGCTGCGGTTGCCCTCGTTGCCCTGGCGGCGCCGGCGGCTCCCCCGCTCGGTCTTGGCCCGGGGCTGGCGGGGCTTCACCCGCGCCCGCACTCGGGCCTCGCCTCGGGTCCGGCCGAACAGTCCCGTGCGAGGCTCCTCCAGGAGCTCGAACTCGGCTTCCTGCTCATCGACACCGAGCTGATCCAGCGCGGCGTCCTTGGCTTGTTCCACCGTACGTCCGGTGGTCTCGACCCATTCCACGACTACCTCTTCTTCTTCTTGCGGGGCTTCGGCTGGGGGAGGGAGGCCCCGGTGGAGGCCGGCTTGTCGCTGGCGCCCTTCGCGGCGGCCGTCGGCTTGCCGTTGGTGCGGCTGGAGCCTCGACCATTGGTCGAGCCCGCGCCCCCCTTGGGCTTGGCGGCCGGCTTGTTCGCCGACTTGGCACCGGACGACTTGGCCGACGCGCCGGTCTCCTTCTTGGCCTTGGCGTCCTTGGCCTCGTCCCGGGCCTTGCGGGTCGCCGCGACCTGGTCGGTGAAGACCGACACGATGCCGAGGCCCTTGGGCTTGTCCTCGTCCGGGACCTTCTCGCGGGCGGTCACCTCGATGGGATTGCCGTCCTCGTCCTTGCCGTAGATGTGACGGCCGATGAACCACTGCTGGCCCACCCGCCAGAAGTTCGACACCACGAAGTACAGCACCAGGGCGCCCTGGAGGGTGAAGGAGAAGAACGCCATCATCAGCGGCATCAGCTTGAGCAGCATCTGCTGTTGCTGGTTGACCTCGGCCCCGGGGTTGCGGCCCGACACCTGCTTCTGCTGGATGTAGCTCGAGGCCACCACCAGCACGATCATCACCAGGTAGGGGAGGGCGGTGACGAAGTTGTCCTTCAGCGCCGTCAGCGCGCTCTGCGCCAGGTCGACCCCGAACCAGAGCATCTCGTCGGTGGCGTTGAGGGCCTTGAACAGTGCGGTGTCCTCGCCCAGGTGCTTGGGCACGAAGCACTCCCCGCCGACGGGGACCGACGGCTGGCAGGGGCTGTTGACCTCGGTGGCGGTGGTGGTGGAGCCCACGAGGCCCTGGAGCGTGCGGAACAACACGATGAACACCGGCATCTGCACCAAGAGGGGCAGACAGCCGCCCAACGGGTTGATGTTGTTCTCCTTGTAGAACTTCATCAGCTCTTCGTTGAGCTTCTGGCGGTCGTCCTTGAACTCCTTCTGGAGCCGCTTCATCTCCGGCTGGAGCTGCTGCATCCGCATCATCGAGCGGGTGCTCTTGAGGGTCAGCGGAGTGAGAATGATCATCACACTCAAAGTGAGGAGGATGATGGCCCCGCCGTAGGACTCGCCCGTCAGCTCGAAGAAGAAGTTGAGGACGTTGGCAAAGGCGTCGAAGAACGCGTCGAACATCTAGCTGGCCTTCCAGGTGTCGTAGCCGGATGGGAGCATTACGTGGCCTTCCTTGGAGGGACGGGGTCGTAGCCGTGGCTGGCGAAGGGATGGCACCGCAGCAGTCGCCGGGTGGCCAACCACGAACCACGTGCCGCACCGTGGGCCTCGATGGCCTCGAGCGCGTAGGTGGAGCAGGTGGGGACGTAGCGACAGGGCGAAGGACGCCCTGCGAAGAGGGTCTGGTAGGCCCGGATCAACCGGGACAGGAGCGAGGCCATCAGGCGGCGAGGCGCTCGAGGGCGCCACGGAGCGCCCGATCGAGGTCGGCGTAGGAGCAGTCGGCCGCTTGGGGCCGAGCGCTCACGAGATAGGCACCCGGGCCGGGAGGCAGCGTGCTCTCCGGGCCGGCCACGTCGGCGAGCACGGCCCGCAGCCGGCGCTTCACGCGGTTGCGCACCACGGCGGGCCCCACACGACGCCCGATCGAATACGCGACGCGCGGAGGCATCGAGCCGTCGGGGAGGTGGGTGACGGTCACCGGACCCTCGCGGGCCCGCCGACCTCGCCGTCCCAGTTCGACGAACGTGGTCCGGTCACGGATGCGGTGGAGCAGCGCGCTGGCTCAGGCCGACAGGCGGGCCCGGCCCTTGCGGCGCCGAGCCGAGATGATCCGACGACCGGCCTTCGTCGACATGCGGTGGCGGAAGCCGTGGCGCTTGGCCCGCTTCCTGACGTTGGGCTGGTAGGTCCTCTTCACTGGGCACCTTCTTTTCGGGCGATCAGGCAGGAGGCCTGACGATGGGGAAGATCGGGGGAAATCCGGGTCGCGCCGGGGACGAACGTCCGAGACGGCCCGTGTCACCACCGGCCGCGGGCCCGACGGGGCCCCGAGGTCGGAGACGACACACGTTTTCCCCACGCTAGAGGCGCGCGGGCGCGAACGGCAAGCCATCGACTTCGCTCCGGGCCCCCTCGGCGCCGTCCACAGGCGTCGCGGTCGGCACTGACTCCCCGGAAAGTGCCCCTGACCAGGGGCAACACCCACGATTCCGGTCCCGTTCGCAGAGGCCAGGGACCGGTGCTAGGTTGCCGAGACGCCCACGCCACCGCTCGCCGCGGCGCCTGGTCGACAGCCGAACAAGCAGTGCCCGGCACCCCGGTGCCCTCCGAAAATCCCCTCGGGCGGGGAACATCCACCGTTGTTTTCCACAGGTGTGGATGGTCTTGTGGACGTCGAGTGAGATCGCGGACCGCGTTCAGTGAGAGGTTTGATGGTGGGAGCAGTCGCAGACGGGGAGCACGACGAGACCACCGGGCACTCGGTCTGGGACCGCTGTGCGGAGATGCTCCGTCCCCAGGTCTCCGGCGCCGTGTGGTCCATGGCGTTCCAGGACGCCCACCAGGTGCAACTGACCGACGAGTGCCTCGTGCTGTCGGTGCCGAGCACCGTCGCCAAGGAGCGCATCGAGGCCCGGTACCTGTCGCTGGTGCACGACGCACTCGCCGACGCCGGCCTCCCGCCCTACGAGGTCGAGATCCTCGTGGACGAGCAGGCCGCCACCGTCGTGGACCTCCCCGCCGCGGAGTCCGACGGTACGGGCGGGCTCGACCTCTCACGCGCCGCCGGTGACCTTCTCGGGGGCGAGGCACCGCTGCCCGACCCCGTCGATCCCGCCGCAAGCCGCATCGCGGGGACCGCCGGTGCCGGCACCCACGACAGCGACGGGCACGCACCCCGCCTCCAGCGCGACCGGGTCAACCCCCGCTACACCTTCGACGCTTTCGTCACGGGCTCGTCGAACCGCTTCTCCCACGCCGCCGCGTTCAAGGTGGCCGAGACCCCCGGGCTGTCCTACAACCCCCTGTTCATCTACGGCGAGAGCGGCCTCGGCAAGACCCACCTCCTGCACGCCATCGCGAACTACGTCCGCACGCACTACCCCACCTATCGCGTGCGCTACGTCTCCACCGAGACCTTCCTCAACCAGTTCGTGTACTCGATCCGCTCGGGCTCCGCCGACGAGTTCAAGCGCCGCTACCGCGAGATCGAGGTCCTCCTCGTCGACGACATCCAGTTCATGGAGGGCAAGGAGCAGCTCCAGGAGGAGTTCTTCCACACCTTCAACCAGCTCCACGAGAGCGGTAACCAGATCGTCCTGTCGTCGGACCGGCCGCCGGACGCCATCTCCACCCTCGAGGTCCGTCTCCGCAGCCGCTTCAAGATGGGGCTCATCACCGACATCCAGCCCCCCGAGCTCGAGACCCGCCTCGCCATCCTCGGCAAGAAGGCCGAGCAGGAGAGCGTGCACATCCCCGACGACGTGCTCGAGTTCATCGCCACGAACATCACCGCCAACATCCGCGAGCTCGAGGGTGCGCTCAACCGGGTCGCCGCCTTCTCCACCCTGAACGACGAGCCCCTGTCGGCGGCACTGGCCGAGCGGGTCCTCGCCCCCATCCTCGGCGATCGCGAGCAGCGGGCCATCACCCCCGTGGCCATCCTCGAGGCCACGTCCACGATGTTCGACTTCACGGTCGAGGACATCTGCGGCCAGAGCCGACGCCGGCCCCTCGTCACCGCTCGTCAGATCGGCATGTACGTGTGCCGCGAGCTCACCGACCTCAGCTACCCCGCCATCGCCGACGTCTTCGGCGGGCGGGACCACACCACGGTCATCCACGCCGTCCGCAAGATCGAGACGCTCATGAAGGAGCGGCGCCAGATCTACGACCAGGTGACGGAATTGATCGAGACCATCAAGGCGGGGGAGTGACGCGGTCCCGACCGCGGAACCCCACCACCAGAAGGTCCACCGCCCCTGTGGGCAGCGCGGGGACGGCCGGTGGATGACCACCGGGTTTCCCCCAGGCCACCACTCGGAGCCTCGGCTCCTCCGCAGGGCGTCCCCATCGCTGGGGACAGCCCGCGCGGCCCGATAGCGTCGCTGACCTGCGACGACGCGGCATCATCCACAATCCACATGCCTTACTACTGTCATCGCGTAGATATCTCTGAACCACCGCCAACGTTGCGATGGGAGGACCAACTGTGAAGTTTCGTTGTGAGCGTGACGTCCTCACCGAGGCCGTCAGCACCGCCGGGCGGGCTGCCGCCAGTCGGGGTGGCGCGCTCCCGGTGCTGTCCGGGGTGCGGGTCGAGCTGGCGGACAACCGCCTCACCCTGACCGGGAGCGACCTCGACCTGACCATCTCGGTGTCGGTCACCGTCAACGGCGAGACCGACGGCCTCGCCGTCATCCCCGCCAAGCTCGCGTCCGACATCGTGCGCTCGCTCGAGCCGGGGGCCGTGAGCTTCGAGGTGGTCGACGACGAGGTCCGGATCACCTCGGGCCGATCCGACTTCTCGCTGCGGCTCATCCCCGCCGACGAGTTCCCGCACCTCGCCGAGCCGGCGGGCGACGCCGTCACCCTGTCAGCGGCCGACTTCTCCGCCGCCCTCCACCAGGTCGTCCCGGCGGCCTCCGCCGACGACTCCCGTCCCATCCTCACCGGCGTGCTGCTCGCCGCCGAGGAGACCGGGCTGCGCCTGGTGGCCACCGACTCGTACCGCCTCGCGGTCCGCGACCTGCCCGGCACGTCGGTTCTGGCCGAGGGCCAGAGCGTGCTGGTCCCGTCGCGCGCCCTCGGCGAGCTCGGCCGTCTCCTCGGCGACGCCGAGTCCGTCACCTTGCGCCTCGGAGAGCGAGACGCCTCCTTCGAGATCGACGACGCGCGGCTCAGCACCCGCCTCATCGAGGGCGAGTTCCCCAACTACCGCGGCCTCATCCCGGCCAGCCACCCCAACCGGCTCACCGTCGGGCGTGAGGTGCTGCTGGACGCGGTGCGGCGGGTGCGCCTGATGGCGCGGGAGTCCACGCCGGTCCGCATGGTCATGAAGGCCGACTCGCTCGAGCTGCTGGCCGTCACCCAGGACGTGGGCCAGGCCCACGAGGAGCTCGACGCCTCCTTCGACGGCACCGAGCTCACGGTCGCCTTCAACCCCGAGTTCCTCATCCAGGGCGCGGAGGTCACGCCCGGCGACGAGATCACCCTCGAGACCATCGACGCCCTGAAGCCGGCGCTCCTGCGCTCGCCCGACAGCCCGGACTTCCTGTACCTGCTGATGCCCGTCCGGGTGTCCTAGCCCGGTCGGGGTGCAGCTCCGCCGCCTCTGGCTCACCGACTTCCGCAGCTACGAGGCTGCGGACGTCGCCCTCGCCCCGGGGTTGACCGCGGTCGTCGGGGACAACGGCCAGGGCAAGTCCAACCTGCTCGAGGCGGTCGCCTACCTCGCCACCCTGTCGTCCTTCCGGAGCGCGCCCACCGAGGCGCTCGTGCGCCAGGGAGCGTCGACCGCGGTGGTGCGTGCCGAGATCGCCCGTGACGACCGCGAGCTGCTGGTCGAGGCCGAGATCGTGCCGGGGGGACGCTCGCGGCTCCAGGTCAACCGTCAACGGGTGCAGCGGAGCCGCGACCTGCTCGGCGCGCTGCGGGTGTCGGTCTTCGCGCCGGACGACCTGGCCCTGGTCAAGGCCGGGCCCGCCGGGCGACGCCGGTTCCTCGACGATGCCCTGGTGGCGCTGTCGCCCAAGAACGACGACCTGCGTACCGAGGTCGACCGGGTGCTGCGCCAACGCAACGCGCTCCTGAAGCAGGCGGCCGGGCGGTTGAGCCCCGAGGTCGAGCTCACCCTCGACGTCTGGGACGACAAGCTGGTCACGGCGGGCTCGTTGCTGGGAGAGCGGCGGGCCGCGCTCCTCGAGGACCTCGACCCGTACCTGCGGACGGCCTACGCCGACCTCGCGGGCGCGCCCGTCGCGGTGGGCGCCCGGTACGAGTCGGCGTGGTGGGGGAGCGAGGGTGGGCTGGCCGCCGCGCTCGCCGCGGCCCGCGACGAGGAGCTGCGCCGGCGCCTCACCCTCGTCGGGCCCCACCGCGACGAGGTGGGATTCACCATCGACGGCCTGCCCGCCCGCACCCATGCCTCACAGGGCGAGCAGCGCTCGCTGGCGCTCGCGCTGCGCCTCGCCGCCCACCGCCTGGTGGCCGACGCCACGGAGACGCCCCCGGTGCTGTTGCTCGACGACGTCTTCTCCGAGCTCGACCCGGCCCGCTGCGACGCGCTGGTGACCCACCTGCTCGCCACCGGCGCACAGACCATCGTCACCACCGCGGGCGCGCTGCCCCCGACCGCCGCGCCGGACGCCGTCCTGCGCATCGCCGGCGGCGTGCTCTCGCCGGGCTGAGCAGGGGACCGCCTACGCCGGCGGCGTGCTCTCGCCTGGCTGAGCGATGCGGGTGGGTCAGGTCGGGGGGAGGAGGGCCTCGCCGACGGTCATGAGGCGGCGGATCTCGGCCATGACCGCCTCGGCGTTGGCGGCGTGGTCGTCGCCGTGCAGCCACATCGGCTCGTCGGCCACCTCGACCACCACGAGGCGCCGGCGGAACGGGTTCATGCGGGGGAGTGGTCGGTGCGCGGGCCAGACGTGTTGGGTGCCGACCAGGCCCGCGGGCAGTACCGGCACGTCCGCGCCGGTGGCGAGGCGGGAGATGCCCGTCTTGGCCGGACCGGTCGAGAGGGGGTGGTCGGGATCCCAGTGCAACCGACCCTCCGGCATGATCAGCAGCGGGATGCCGTCACGCAGGGCGGCGATGGCCGCGTCGAGGGCGTGCCCGGCGTCGCCCCGGTCCACGGGGATGGCCCCGATGGCCCGGCACAGCAGGCCCATGAGCCGCTTCTCGAAGTACTCCCGGGCGATGAGCACCCGGACGTAGCGCCGGAAGTGGTGCAGGGCGATCAGGCCGGCCACGACGTCGAACAGGCTGCGGTGGTTGGCGGCCACGATGCCGACCTCGAGGGTGGGCGCACACGCACCGCCCCGGACGTCGTAGCGGACGAACGGTGCGGTGACCACCTTGCAGACGCGCGCGATCCAGCGCAGCCGCGACTCGGGGGTCCTCATCGCGCGGATCGGTCGTGGTTCGGGCCGCCCATGCCCGACACGTTGCCCCAGCGACGCCGCGCTCGCCAGCGGACGCCCGGCAGCGGCACGCGAGTAGCGTCGCGCCGCGAAGCGCCAAGGGGGATGACGATCGTGAAGCGACCCATGCCGGCGAGAGCCCGCAAACCGCTCGAGGCGGTCATGGCGGTCCTCGTCGCGCTGGCCGCCCTCGCGGTCCTGCCGGCTGGGGTGCCCGCCGCAGCGGCCGAGGAGCCGTCACCGCCGTCGATCACCATCGTGTTGGACTCGATCCCGAACTCGGCGCAGGACGTCACCTTCACGAGTTGCCTCGGCTCGGGCTGCGGACAGTTCGTCCTCGACGACGACGACGATCCCGCCCGACCCTCCTTCATCTCGGCCGGCGCGCTGGCGCCGGGCACCTACACGGTGCAGCAGTCACCGGTGGCGGGCTGGACCCTGGTCGACATCGACTGCGACACCGGCGAGAACGTGGACCTGTCGTCGGGCACCGCGACCATCGTGTTGGAGCCTGACGAGCATGTGACCTGCACGTTCTACGACCGCGCTCCGGCCATTCGCATCGTCGAGGAATCCGGCTCCGGTCACGACCTGGGCTTCACCGGCTGCGGGCCGGGAGGCTGCGGCCCGTTCACCCTGGACGACGACGAGGACCCGACCCACCCGGACCGGGTGCTCTCGGTGCCCCTCCCCACCGGCGAATACACGATCACCCAGGACGCCGACGCCAGCTGGCCGTTGACGGGCCTGTCGTGCTCGACGGGGGAGACCGTCGACCTCGCCGCCCGTCGGGTGACGATCGACCTCGGCCCGACCGAGGTCGCCACCTGCACGTTCACCAACGTCACCCAGCGCCTGACCATCGTCCAGGACACCGAGCCCGACGCCGCCGACGACTTCACCTATACGAGTTGCCTGGGCTCGGGCTGTGGCCAGTTCGCGCTCGACGACGATGCCGATCCGACCCTGCCGTCGTCGGTGACCGGGGAAGGCCTGGCGCCCGGCACCTACACCGTCACCCAGGACGACACCGGTGACTACGACCTGACCAGCCTGGCTTGCTCGCCGACGGAGACGACCAGCCTCGCGACGAGGACGGCGACGGTGACGCTCGGCGCCGGCGAGCACGTGGTCTGCACCTTCCGGGCCGAGCCCGGCGGCCCCGTCGTACCCGTCACGTCGTTGGCGGCCGGCCACGAGCAGGCGTGTGCCGTGGTCGCCGGGGAACAGGCGCGCTGTTGGGGGGAGAACGGGAGCGGCGCACTGGGTGACGGGACGACGACCGATCGTGCGCGACCGGTGGCCGTGTCGGATCCCGCCGGGGTGGGCCCACTGACCGGGGTGACCCAGATCGACACCGCCGGCAGAGGCTTCGCCCCGGGGGCCAACACGGCACGGAGCTGTGCCCGTCTGACCAACGGCCAGGCACGATGCTGGGGTGGCGGCAACGGTCCCCTCGGCGACGCCGCGGGCTCGACCTCGTCGACCCGCCCACTGGTGGTGTCCAACGCAGCCGGAACGGGTCCGCTCCTCGCCGTGGCCGAGGTGGGCACGGGGAGCGGGTTCACCTGCGCACGCGTGGGTCGACAGGTCCGCTGTTGGGGCGCAGCCGGGAGCGCGCTGGGTGACGGGAGCGGCTCCGCCGCCCGGACCCGACCGACCAGTGTCGTGGACGTCGACGGCGAGGGCCCGCTCACGGGCGTCACCCAACTCTCGGTTGGGTTCGACCACGCGTGCGCCCTGTTGACGACCGGTCAGGTGCGGTGCTGGGGCGGGAACAACCGTGGCCAGCTGGGCAACGGCACTTCGACCAGCGCGCCTCGAGCGGTCGTGGTGTCGAACCCGGCCGGCACCGGGCCCCTCACCGGAGTGGCCGAGATCAGCGCCGGCAGTGGGTTGACGTGCGCGCGCCTGGACTCGGGTGAGGCGCGCTGCTGGGGCCAGCACACGGGCGACGGGACCAGCTCGAACCGATCACGACCCGTGGCGGTCCTCGATCCGAGCGGGTCGGCGCCCCTGTCCGGGGTGGCGGAGGTCTCTGCCGGCGGAGGCTTCGGCTACACCTCGAGCTCGGGCGAGTCGCTGATGAGGAGCGCATGCGCGGTCCTGACCACCGGGGAGGCGCGGTGCTGGGGTACGAACGCGCGGGGTCAACTCGGCGACGGCACCACCACGACGCGACTGCTCCCGGTCGTGGTGTCGTCGCCGTCGGGGTCCGGCGCGTTGACGGGTGTGGCCCGGGTGGTGGTCGGCGGGTTCAACGCCTGTGCGCTCCTGGACGACGGTGCCGCCCGCTGCTGGGGCGGCGCGGCGCCCGGCGACGGCACGGGCGGCTCGCTCCGGCCCGCGGGGCCGGTGCTCGTCCACTAGCGGCGGCGGGGAAGGCGCCCGCTCCGGGATCCAGCGAGGCGTCTGCGACCGCCTGGTCGCCCTGGGTGACGACGACGGGGACCGGCGAATTCCGGGTCGAGCGGGTCGTCGTAGCACTCGGTCGCGTCGACGTCCGAAGCTCGCTGGACATCAGACGGGAAGTCAGGTGGGGACGTCAGGGAGGTGGCGCGAGGGTGGCGTCGGCCTGGACGGGAGGGCCACCCGAGGTGACGGCGAGCACGTCCGCCTGCGCGGGGTCGACGTGGTCGTCGAAGAACTCGGTGGCGTTCACCCCCCGGGGGTCGATGTACACGACGAGGTAGTTGCCGGTGGCGAGCCCGCCGATCTCGAACTGGCCGGCCGGGTCCGCCTGGACGGCCCGCTTCAGGGTCCCGGTGTTGGCGTCGACCGCGAACACCCAGGTCCGGGCCGCCGGCCCAGCGGCCTCCTCGACGGTGCCGACGATGGTCCCGGTGACCGGGACCGGGCTGATGGCGTTGACCGAGAGCACGATGTCGGCGCGGGTGACGGTGTTGGCCTGCACAGGCACGGGCTGGGCGTCGGCGAAGTCGGTCGCGTCGGGGTAGTACTCGGGTCGGTGCCCGCCGTCGGGGTCGAAGTAGGTCAGCAGGTAGTCGCCCGGCGGGAGGGGGAGCTGGTAGTTGCCGTCGCGGTCGGTCTCGGCGGCGACCACGGTGTCGAAGGTGGTGGCGTCCTGGGCGATCACCCCGATGCCGTTGACCGCGACGCCGAAGGTGTTCGTGACCCGACCGAACACCCCGGGGGGGCCCGAGGGGTCGAGGAGGGCCAGCCGGTCGTTGCCGGAGTCGATCACGTACCGCCGGAGGTCGTCACCGATGAAAACGTTGCGCGGCGCCTCGAGCTCCTCGTTCCGGGCGCCGGTGCGTCCGAAGGTGGCCTCCCAGGTCGCCACGTTCGAGCCGTCGTTGAAGCGCCAGACCGAGATGCGGTCGTTGCCCGTGTCGGCGATGAACATCGAGTTCGTGGGCGGCAGGTTCACGCCCTCCCAGATGCCGGCCGGCGCCTCGAAGCGCCGGTTGCCCGACCCCGTCGAGCCGAAGGAGCTCACGTAGTGGCCCGACGAGTCCCACACGGAGATCCGGTCGTTGCCGGTGTCGGCCACGAAGACCCGGTCGTTGATGTTGGCCGCGATGTCCCGTGGGCCCCGCAACTGCCACGGACCGCTGCCGGTCGAGCCGAAGCGCTCGATGAAGATGCCGTCGGGCTCGAACTTCTGGATCCGATTGTTGCCCGTGTCAGCGACGTAGACGTCGCCGGCAGAGTCGACGGTGATGCCGCGAGGGGAGTTGAACTGGGCGTTGAGGGTCCCGGTCGAGCCCCAGTCCCGGATCGGGAGCGCGGTGTCGGTGTTGTAGACCACGACGCGGTCGTTGCCGGTGTCGGCGACGTAGAGCCCGGTGTTGCTCGGGCTGAGCGCCACGTCCCAGGGCTGGTCGAGCGTGAGGCCATCGACGGTGCTGTTGCGAAGGGCCCGCAGGAAGCGGCCGTCGGCGTCGTACTGCACGATCCGGTCGTTGCCGGTGTCGGCGACGTAGATGTCGCCGTTGTCCCGGTTCACGGCGACGCCGCGGGGGTTCTCGAGCTCGCCGTCGCCGTCGCCGGCGATGCCCAACGTGTCGAAGAACTGCGGTTGGCTCGACCCGCGGGAGTCGGCGCC
This sequence comes from Acidimicrobiales bacterium, assembly GCA_016794585.1. NCBI lineage: Bacteria > Bacillati > Actinomycetota > Acidimicrobiia > Acidimicrobiales > Acidimicrobiales bacterium. The sequence continues at coordinate 8,602 of JAEUJM010000033.1, read as the reverse complement.
GGCGGCGCCGCCGAACGCCGCCGCCGCAGCCAACGCGGCGAGCACCAGCGCCACTGGTAGCAACCCGGACCGAAATCGCATCTCGCCCTCCTGCGTCGTGCATCCGCTCCCGCTGGAACGCCACGAGCGTAGGGGACCGGGGCGCCACCCGCCGGGTCGGCGTCACTCCCCCTCGGTAGCGTGGGGGACGTGAGCTCGCCCCGACCGCTGGCCGCCGGGATCGACCACGTCCTCGCCGGTCTGGGGGCGCCGTCGGTCGACGCGTCCGCCACGGTGTTCGAGGCGTGGCCCGAGGCCGTCGGCGCCGATCTCGCCGCCCACTGCGCGGCGCGCTCCATCGAGCGGGGCACGCTCGTCGTCGTGGCCGACGACCCCGCCTTCGCCGAGCGCCTGGCGTGGTCCGAGGCCCAGGTGGTCGCCCGCCTCGAGGCCCTCACCGGCGCCGCCGTGGTCGCCCGCCTCGACGTGCGCGTCCGGCGCTGACGCCCGCGTCAGAAAGCCGTCACCGGCCCCGTCCGGACGGGGCGCGCGAGGGCGCCGCCGGGGGCTTGACCATCAGCCGATCCGGGGGGTCCCGCTGGTAGAATCAGGGGTCCGTGGACGCCTCTTTTCCGACCTGCGCTCCCGCCGCGGTCGACGTCGGCGCCCCCTTCCCCCGCCTCTCGTCCCTCCGACGCGAAAGGGCCCCGCGTGGCCGATAGCACCGCAACAACGTCGTCGTACTCCGCCAAGGACATCACCGTCCTCGAAGGTCTCGAGGCCGTCCGCAAGCGCCCGGGCATGTACATCGGCTCGACCGGCCCGAGCGGCCTGCACCACCTCGTCTACGAGGTGGTCGACAACGCGGTCGACGAGGCCATGGCCGGCTACTGCGACCGCATCGACGTCACCATCCTCGCCGACGGTGGGTGCGAGGTCCGTGACAACGGGCGCGGCATCCCCGTCGACAGCAGCCCGAAGTTCAAGGGCAAGTCGGCCGCCGAGGTCGTGCTCACCGTGCTGCACGCCGGCGGCAAGTTCGGCGACGGCGGCTACAAGGTGTCCGGTGGCCTGCACGGCGTCGGCATCTCGGTGGTCAACGCCCTGTCCGAGCGCCTCGAGCTCGAGATCGACGTCAACGGCAAGCACCACTTCATGGACTTCGCCAAGGGCGGCAAGGTGCAGACCAAGCTCACGGTCAAGGGCGACGCCCCCCGCAACCGCACGGGCACCACGGTTCGCTTCTGGCCCGACCCCACGATCTTCGAAGAGGTCGAGTTCCGCACCCAGACCCTCCTCGAGCGCTTCCAGATGATGGCGTTCCTCAACAAGGGCCTCGAGATCCGGGTGAAGGACGAGCGCCCGGACGCCACCTTGGAGCCGACCACCTTCAAGTACGCCGGCGGCATCATCGACTTCGTCAAGCACAACAACCGGTCCAAGGACGCCCTGTTCACCAAGGTCGGCTACTTCGAGCAGTCCGAGGAGGACCAGGAGGTCGAGATCGCCTTCCAGTGGAACACCGGGTACAACACCGACGGGATCCACAGCTTCGCCAACGGCATCAACACCATCGAGGGCGGTATGCACGAGGAGGGCTTCAAGAAGGCCCTCACCAACGTGGTCAACCGCTACGGCGAGGCCAAGGGCCTGGTGAAGGAGAAGGACGGCCGCCTCCAGGGCGAGGACATCCGCGAGGGCCTCACCGCCATCATCTCGGTGCGCCTACGCGAGCCCCAGTTCGAGGGACAGACCAAGGGCAAGCTCGGCAACGTGTCGATGCGCTCGCTGGTCGAGCGGGCCACCAACGAGAAGCTCACCGACTTCTTCGAGGAGCACCCCACCGAGGCCAACAAGATCGTCAAGAAGGCGTCGGCCGCGGCCACCGCCCGCCGTGCCGCCCAGGAGGCCCGCAAGGCCACCCGCCGCAAGTCCGCCCTCGAGGGCGCGGGCATGCCCGACAAGCTCCGCGACTGCTCGTCGCGCAACCGCGACGAGACCGAGCTGTTCATCGTCGAGGGCGACTCCGCCGGCGGCCCCGCCACCCAGGCCCGTGACCCCCGCACCCAGGCGGTGCTGCCCATCCGGGGCAAGATCCTCAACGTCGAGCGGGCCCGCATCGACCGCATGCTGAAGAACAACGAGATCCAGGCGCTGATCTCGGCCATCGGCGCCGGCGTGGGCGAGGAGTTCGACGCCGACAAGATCCGCTACGACAAGGTCATCATCCTCTGCGACGCCGACGTCGACGGCAGCCACATCCGCACCCTGTTGCTCACCTTCTTCTTCCGCCAGATGAAGCCGCTGGTGGAGGAGGGCCACGTCTACATCGGCCAGCCCCCGCTCTACTCCACGGTGGTGGGCAAGGAGAAGGTGTACCTGAAAGACGACGCGGCCAAGACCCAGTTCCAGGCCGACAACCCCACCCACAAGAAGGACTTCCAGCGCCTCAAGGGCCTGGGCGAGATGGACTGGGACGAGCTCCAGGAGACCACCATCGACCCGCAGAAGCGCACCCTGTTGAAGGTGGGCGTCGAGCAGGCGGCCATCGCCGACGAGGTGTTCTCGGTGCTCATGGGCGACGACGTGGAGAGCCGCAAGCACTTCATCCAGACCAACGCCACGGACGTGAGGTTCCTCGACATATGACCCCGCCACCGGACGGCTCGGACGACCTGGCGGCGTTCGAAGAGCAGTTCCAGCCCATCGAGATCCAAGAGGAGATGGAGCGGTCGTTCCTCGACTACTCCATGTCGGTCATCGTGTCGCGGGCCCTGCCCGACGCCCGCGACGGCCTCAAGCCGGTGCACCGCCGGATCCTCTGGGGCATGTACGACCTCGGGGCGCGCCCCGACCGCCCGACCATGAAGTGCGCCCGGGTCACCGGTGAAGTCATGGGCAAGTACCACCCCCACGGCGACAGCGCGATCTACGACGCGCTGGTGCGCATGGGCCAGTGGTTCTCCCTGCGCCACCCGCTCGTCCACCCCAAGGGCAACTTCGGCACTCCCGACGACCCCCCGGCCGCCGCCCGCTACACGGAGTGCCGCCTCGCTCCCATCGCCATGGACATGCTGGCGGGGATCGAGGAGGACACGGTCGACTTCGTCGACAACTACTCGGGTGAGTTCACCGAGCCCGTCCTGTTGCCCTCGCGCTTCCCCAACCTGTTGGTCAACGGCAGCCAGGGCATCGCCGTGGGCATGGCCACCAACATCCCGCCCCACAACCTGGGCGAGGTGATCGACGCCACCGTCCACCTGCTGGCCAACCCCGACGCCACCCCCGACGACCTCATGGAGTTCGTCAAGGGCCCCGACTTCCCGACCGGCGGCATCATGATGGGCCGACAGGGGATCATCGACGCCTACCGCACCGGCCGTGGATCGATCCGCATCCGGGCCGTGGCCGAGATCGAAGAGGGTCGCACCAACGACCACATCATCGTCACGAAGCTGCCGTACCAGGTCAGCCCCAGCTCGGTGCTGTTGAAGATCAAGGAGCTCGTCGACGCCGGCGAGCTCGACGGCATCGCCGCCATCAACAACGCCTCCTCGGGCGACGAGATCCGTCTCGAGATCAAGCTCAAGCGCGACGCGCCGGCGCTCGTGGTGCTCAACAACCTCTACAAGCGCACCCCGCTCCAGACCAGCTTCGGCGTGAACACCGTCGCGCTGATCGACGGCGTGCCCCGCACCCTCAACCTGCGAGACGCCCTGCTCGCCTACGTGGACCACCAGGTCGACGTCATCCGCCGGCGCTCCGAGTTCCGCCTGGCCGAGGCCAAGCGCCGCGAGCACATCGTCGAGGGCCTGGTGAAGGCGCTCGACATGATCGACGCCATCATCGCCCTCATCCGGGGGTCGGCCGACCGTCCGGAGGCCCGCGCCGGCCTGATGGGCGAGGGCTTCGAGTTCAGCGAGATCCAGGCCAACCACATCCTCGACATGACCCTCGGCCGCCTCACCCGGCTGGGTCGCGCCGAGCTCGAAGAGGAGCTGGCCAAGCTGCGCGAGACCATCGCCGAGCTCGAGGCCATCCTGAGCGACGAGGGCAAGCTCCGGGCCGTCATCCGCGACGAGCTGGGCGAGGTCCGCGAGGCCCACGCCACCCCCCGCCAGACCGACATCACCTACGACGTCGGCGACATCGACATCGAGGACCTCATCGACGACGAGGAGCTCGTCGTCACCATGACGGCCAAGGGCTACATCAAGACGGTGGCCGCCGGCGCCTTCCGCACCCAGGGCCGGGGCGGGCGGGGTGTGGCCGGCACCAAGCTGCGCGACGAGGACTACGTCACCCACGTGATCCACACCACCGCGCACGCCTACCTGCTGCTGTTCTCCAACCGGGGCAAGGTGTACCGCCTCAAGACCCACGAGATCCCCATGAAGGAGCGCACCGCCCGCGGCACCGCGGTGGTGAACCTCCTCCCGCTCCAGCCGGGCGAGACCATCCAGGCCATCATCGACACCCGGGACTACGAGACCAGCCGGTTCCTCTTCTTCGCCACCAAGCAGGGCCAGGTGAAGAAGACCAAGTTCACCGAGTACGACTCGTCGCGCCGTGACGGCATCATCGCCATCAACCTGCGCGACGACGACGAGCTGGTGAAGGTCATCCAGACCGACGGTGAGACCGACATCTTCCTCGTGTCCAAGGCGGGCCAGACCATCCGCTTCAAGGAGTCCGAGGTCCGACCCATGGGTCGTTCGGCCGCCGGCGTGCGGGGCATGAAGCTGCGCGAGGGCGACGAGGTGATGTCCGTGGACGTGGCCCGCGAGGGCGCGGCGCTGCTCACCGTCACCGACTCGGGATTCGGCAAGCGCACCATGCTCGACAAGTTCCCGGCCAAGGGCCGCGGCACCATGGGCGTCAAGGGCATGAAGATCACCCAGCGCCGCGGCACGGTGATCTCGGCGCTGATGGTCACCCTCGACGACGACATCATCTTGATCTCGTCGGTGGGCACGGTGATCCGCATGTCCGTGCGCGACATCTCGGCTCAGGGCCGCGACGCCTCCGGCGTCAACGTCATGAAGGTCGGCCCCGACGAGTCCGTCGCCGCCGTGGCCCTCGTGCAGGAGCAGGAAGAGGCCGACGACGCCTCGTAGGCGTCTGGCCACCTCTCCGCACCTCCGCACCCACCCCCTGAACTCGACGCAGTAGCTGTCGGAATCCGACAGGCATTGCGTCGAGTTCGAACCGACTTCCCCCGCCAACCGTCTCCTCAGGGGAAGTCCCATGCCATGCCACCCGTCGTCACCGCCCATCCACGTTCATCGACCGGACCGACGTGAGCGGGGCCAGGCCCTGCCCCTGGTGCTGGTCGCCCTGGCCCTCGCCGTCGCCGTGATGATGGCCACCGGGGGACTGGCGCAGCGGGCCGTCGCCGCTGCCCAGGCCCGCACGGCGGCCGACGCCGCCGCGTTGGCCGGCGCGGCCCGGGGCGAGGAGGAGGCGCGAGCCGTCGCCGCGGACAACGACGCCGAAGTGGTGGCCTACGCCGAGGCCGGCCCCCGGGTCCGGGTCGAGGTGGTGGTTCGCGGTCGCCACGCCGTGGCCGCCGCTGAGCGCCTCACCCCGCCGCCGTCTTCGTCGGGCGCCCAGGGCCTCACCCCGGAGATGCAGGCCGCCGTCGCGCGAGCGGAGGCGCTGCTCGGTCAGCCGGTGCCCATCACCTCGGGCTGGCGCAGCCCCGACCAGCAGCAGTGGCTCTGGGACCACCGGGACACCAATCCGTACCCCGTCGCTCGTCCGGGGACCTCGATGCACGAGCGTGGCCTGGCCATCGACGTGCCGTCGTGGTTCGTGGCGCCGCTGCGCTCGGTGGCGTCCGAGGCCGGACTCTGCTTTCCGCTGCCCGAGAGCGATCCCATACACTTCGAGCTGTGTCGACCGCCCGGACTCCCGTAGGCGGAGACGCGCCCGACGACGGGTCGGACGAGCCCCTCGCCGACGCCGCCGACGTAGAGGTCGCGGACGAGGCAGACCTCGCCGAGGAGGCGGACGACGTAGAGTCCGGTCAAGGCCTGAGTGACGATCGACCGAGCGCCTCCGACGTCGACGAGAACCCTGCCGGGGACACCCTCGTGGTCGAGCTCGACGACGAGGCGGAGGAGCGGGCCGAGGGGGACGACCCCGACACCGACGTCGACGGCCGCCCGCTGGGCAACGAGCTCGACGCCGAGCTCGAGGCCGAGGCCGCCGAGATGGCCCCCCTCGTGGAGCTCCCGGATCGCCCCCACTTCGCCGCGGACGAGCCGCCGGCGACCGACGGGTCCCGCCCGACGCCCTACCGGGGCGACGAGGTCAGCGTCCGGGTGCGCGGCCACGGCCGGGTCCCCGCCCGCCGCGTGCGCCGGGTCATCCGGCGCGTCGACCCGCTGTCGGTGCTCAAGCTGGCGTTCTTCTTCAACGTGTGCGTCTTCGCCATGTTCCTCGTGGCCGCGGTGCTGCTGTGGTCCGCCGCCATCGGCTCCGGGTCGACCGACAACATCGAGAGCTTCCTCGTCGACATCGGCTTCGAGGACTTCCGCCTCGTGGGCACCGACCTCTTCCGCGGGTTCTTCGTCTTCGGCGGCGGCATGGTCATCGCCTTCACCGTCCTGGCCGTGCTGCTCGCCCTGCTGTTCAACCTGATCAGCGACGTGGTGGGGGGCATCCGCCTCACCGTCATCGAGCCGCTCGTGGCCGGCGTCGACGCCGAGGCCGACGGATCTCAGGGTGCTCAGGCCGAGTGACCGGTGGTACCCTCACCCGTTCCCACGGGGCTATAGCTCAGTCGGTTAGAGCGCATCCCTGATAAGGATGAGGTCGCTGGTTCGAATCCAGCTAGCCCCACCAGCACCGTGGTCAGAGGCCCCTCCGGGGGCCTCTCGCCGTTCTCGGCGCCGGACCACGCTCGACTAGGGCGAGCGGGGGGCGAAGGTGATGGGGACGACGGCGGTGGGGGGCAGGTCGGCGTTGAAGGTGAAGGGGGTGAGGGAGAGGGCGCCGATGGCGCAGCGCTCGAGGCGGCAGTTCCGGGTGGTGCCCCTCGGGAGGTAGTACCAGCGGGGCCGGACCTGGAAGGCGACGTCGAAGCTGCCGCTCGGTCCGACTTCGACCTGTGCGCCCGGGGACTGGCGGTTGTAGATGCTGCACCCGAACACCGTGACGGCTCGGGGTTTGCACTCGAAGAGGAAGGCGCTCTGGAAGGGGGTGAAGTGGTCGCCGTGGACCGTCACGGTCTGGCCGCCGATCAGGCCGGTGGCCGGGGTGACGGTGATGGACGGCGGCGGATCGAGGGCGCCGGCCGGGTCGAAGGTGACCGGCGCCGTCGCGGTCGTACGGGTATCGAAGCCGTGGGTCGAGGAGGCGACGAACATGCAGTCCGAGGTGCGGCAGTCGGCTTCGACCGACCCACCGTCGATGAGTGTGCTCGTGGCCACGGGGATCGAGAAGGACCCGGCGCCATCGGAGTCGGCCTGGAAGAACGCGTTCGAGTCACACGCGTCGATGGCCTGGGCGTTGGCCGGGCACTCGGTCACGAGGACGGTGCTGTCGGGGGCGAAGCCCGTTCCTTCAGCGGTGAGGGTCTGGTGATCGACGAGGTCCGTCGAGGGGGTGACGGTCAGCGTCGGCGGCTTGGCGAAGGGGGCGTCGGGATCGAACGTGAGGGCGAACGTCCGGCGGAGGAAGCCGCCGGTGAAGTCGTAGAGACGCACCCGCAGCTCGCAGCGACCCGCAGCGGGGCGGCAGTCGTACGGGCCCTTCAGGAGGTCCAGCAAGGCCGACGCAGGCACGGTCAGATCGAATGCGCCGTTCTCGAAGTACAGGCCGAACCCCTCGGTCTCGCCACAGGCGAACTCGCCGGTTCGACGCGTGCGGCACTGCTGCACCTCGACGACGCCCGGCCCCCCGTTGGCCACGCCGCGGCCCGAGACGGTGAGGACCTCGCCGTCGAAGAGACCGGTGGTCGGCGCGACGGTGATGGTGCCAGCCGCCTCCGGTTCCTGCGCCGGCGCCGCGACGGCACCGGTGGGGGCCAGGGCGAGCGCGCTCAGCACCAGGCACACCGCCAGTGCCGCGACACGTCGTGATCGAGTCATGTGGGTCTCCTCCCCTTGCCCGCCGGGCGGACCCTAGTGACCATTCCGGTGTACGGGTCTGTACATCGAGACTCGTGCCGCTGCGTCAGCAGCGGCTGGGTTGTCGTTGGCCGGGTGGGGTGCCGGCCGTCCATGGGCCCTCGGCCTGTTCGGTGGGGGGCCGCGGTCGGGGTGGGGCTTGTCGCCGGCGGGGGTTGTTGGTGAAGGTGCGGCCGTCGGGGGCGGTGGCGGTGAAGATCCCGGTGATGATGTCGCGGTCGAGGGTCCAGCCGCGCTTGTGGAGCAGGTTGTGGTGACGTCGACACAGCAGACAACCGCGGTCGAGGTCGGTGAGGCCGTGCTCCGCGTCCCAGTAGTCGAGGTGGTGGGCGTCGCACCACTCAGGGGGGCGGTCGCAGCCGGGGAACGCGCAGCCGCCGTCGCGGCGGGCCATGGCCCGGCGTTGGGCCCGGTTGAACTGGCGGGCTTGGCGGCCGGCGTCGAGGACTTCGCCTTCCGCGTCGAGGACGAGCCGCCCCACCGCGCTG